>JAPDPN010000055.1:0-16331 GCA_034506455.1 Candidatus Zhuqueibacterota bacterium
CAACTCCGGTTACGATCGGCTATTTTCCTGCTAAAGTGGGACGTTACGGCTCGCGCATAACTTTTCGCGTACATGTGACGGACGATGCCGATCTCCGTCAAGTCGCTTTTGTGATATTGGACACCGACAAACCCATCCGCGGCACCATGACTGCGCTCACGCAGGAGGGCCCGGTGCCGGTCGAGGTTCTCACCCTCAAAACTGCGCCCCTATTTACCCAAGCCAAAGTGACCTCGCAATCCAAGAATAGTATAGCCGCCAACGAACTTTTGCAGGTTTCCCAGGTTACAGGTGAATTCCTGCGCGTTATTTCTCAGGACGGTAAAAAGGGATTTGTCCGTCGCGAGGATGTCGAAGTCGTTTCTTACGGAACCGCCTATGCGGTAACTCTTCCGGCCACGATGACCTCTCGTTCGTCGCTGACCTATCGTTTCGAGGCGATGGGAGAGGAGCTTTTAGCCGCTACGGAACCCATCAAAATGCGGCTGCTGACCGATGACGAGATCCAAAAGCTGCTCGCTCAGTATCGTGCCGCCGGCAGGACCAAACAAAACGCGCAAAAGCAGCAAAAGCAGAAGGTAGAGGAGCCCCAAAAACAAGCCTCGAAAAAACCGAAAGAGGAAAGCAGGAAAAGCCCGATTGTTGTCAAGGCGACGCCGGCTAAAAAATCCTCCACCATTCGTATCGGCCCGCTTTGGGGAGGATTGGCCATTGCAGGCGGCCTGATCTATTACTTTATGCGTGGGAAACAAAGTCAAGACGAAGATGTGGCGACGCTGAACGTTTTGGTGGATTGGGAATGAGCATAAAAATGAAAAAAAGCGTGACCGCTGAAAGGATTTTGCTTTTATTAGGAGCTGCAGTCATTTTCCGCTTGTTGAGCTGCGCCGAGGCTCCGACAATGCCCTCCGGTTCCAACGACGCCGCGCTTTCCGCATCGCTTCAGCTGTCGCAGAAACATTACTCGGCGGCTGCGCTCGACAGCTTGGTGCTGCGAATTTCTTATACGGATAAAAAAGGCAACCCGGTAACCAAGAAATACAAGCTGACCCTCGACAGCCTTCGCGCCGCGGTCAAGCTGCAGGTACCTGCTGAAAAGCAGTTGGAGGTGTCAGTCACCGGCTATCAGGATTCCACAGCCGTACTTTACGGCAGCAAAACCGTCTTTCCGATCAACAAGGGCAAGTCGGCCGATGTCCGCATCCTTCTCGACTTTTTGGTTCCGACGATCATTTTATCTCCGCCCGATACGCTGTTGCAGGCCGACCAGACGGTAACTCTTTATCTTGCGGCGAGGAACGTCGTCGATTTGGCGACTTTTGGTTGTCTGGTACGCTTTGATCCGACAGTTCTTCAGGTCGTCGAGCTGGGAAGGGAAGACGCCTTTTTGAAAGGCAACCACGGAAATGTCACGCAGCTCGAATTTATGCCGGACAATGTGAGAGGGACGGTTCGCGCGGTTTTCGGCGTGTTTCCGGCTAGTGCGGCAGTCTCCGGCAGCGGAAAACTGGCGCGCATCGTGTTTCGCGCCCTCAAGGCGGACACGACCGATGTGCAGATACAGGTCGACAACCGTGTGAACTCGGATCTGGGATTGTTCAACAAAAACGCGGAATTGATGTACTCGGTCGGCCTCGGCAGCCGACTCTTTATTACAGGCGGGCAGTAAGATGAGCGGTAAAACCATACTCAATTTGTGGCTTGGGGGCGGGCTTGTTTTGGCCTTGCTGACCGGTTTTGCCTTTGGACAAAGCGGTCAGGTCATTTCCGCCGCTTTCGGGCCGCCTTCGCAGGCAAATACCTGGGAGAAATACGTCATTCCATTACGGGCTGAGACGTTCGGTGTCTCGGAGACGGAATTTGCTCAGGTCATGCAGTCGGTTCAGAGCTTTCGCATTCGCACAGAAACTGCAGATGGACCGGACGTAGGCGCCGTCGATCAGGTGATCATCGGCAATCGTTACATGAGCACGTTCGATTCCGGCGCAGAGGGATGGAACGCAGCTGGCGACGGAACCCTGGAATGGGTGGCCGCCGGAGGCGCAGAGGGCGGTTTTCTGCAGATCAGCGATTGGGCCAGCGGCGATTGGCATTATGCCGTGGCGCCGCTGCTGTGGTCAGGCGATTGGAGCGCTCTCATCGGGCAAAATATCGAGTTCTTTTTTAAAACAGACCGGCCGGACTATGGTTCGATCATCGAAATCTCCAGCGCCAGAGTCAAGCGGCTGATCCTTTCCATTCCTTCGCTCGTTTTGGCCCCGGGAACGCGGATCACCATGACCGTCTCATTAAGCGAACCGACGTCGAGCGGAGTGGCGGTTCGATTAAGCTCGCACAACACGGCCTGCGCACAAGTGCCGGCAAGCGTAGTGATTGCTGCGGGCCAAAGCAGCGCCGAGTTTCTCGTCGTCATTCCTGAAACGGCTCAGGAGGGCTGCTCTTCGGTCATTACGGCAGAGGCGGAAGGGTATGCATCTTCCCGCCTGACGCTCAAAGTGGGAACGCCGAATGCAAAAGCTTCCCTCAAAGGCCGCATTACCGATGCCGTCACCGGCGCAGGGATCCCCAACGCTTTGGTCTCTGTTGCCGGCGTTTCGACATTGACGGACATTGACGGCTATTATGAGCTGACCGGCATTTCAACCGATCAGGTGACCGCCAACTTTACCGCCCAGCCCCGCAGCGGCCCGGCGCCTCTGACGGTGCAATTTACCGATCTGAGCGGCACGGTGCAGCAGGCCATATCCATCAGCGCCGACGGGTACGTCACTTATGAATCGACTGTTTCTTTGTCGCCCGGCGTCGTAACCACACTGAACATCTCGTTGTCGCCGGTAATCACCGACAACGAATATCGCATCGTGCTGAATTGGGGCAAATTTCCGTCGGATCTCGACATCTATTTAATCGTTCCGAAAGACGGCTTTCATGACGCCACCTATGTTTATTACAGCAATCGCGGTTGGTTCAACACGTATCCTTATGCCGTTCTCGACATCGATCGCCGGCAGGGATTCGGTCCCGAAACCATCACCATCCAAAGGCTGATCGCCGGTAAGTATGTAATTTTTGTGCATAATTACTCGCGCGATGCTGAACTCACAGATTCCGAAGGCATCGTGCAGATTTACGGCCGCAGCGGCCTCCTGCAGTCCGTCAGCGTGCCGAAAACAGGCACGGGACCCTATTGGTACATCGGCGACATAGACGGACTGACCGGCCAAATGACCATCAAAAATGTCATTCAGGAGGAGCAGCCTCGTCCCAATATTTTGGGTTTGGCAAAAACGGCGCGCAAAAGCGAGCCGAGCGGGCAAATAACCTCCTGGGCATGGGATTTCGACGATGACGGCGTTGTCGATGCCACCAGTCGCAATCCTTTATGGACCTATACCAACCCCGGAGTTTATACCGTCAAGCTGACGGTGAGCGACGGCGTCAACAGCTATGTGGAACGAAAACAAGGCTACATTACCGTCACCGCTGCGCCGCCTAATGAGCTCACCGGACTTCAGGTTTCAATTACGCAAATCGATCCTGCCAACTTTCCATTGGTCAAGTGCCTGGTCTCGGTTGTTGATCAAGATCTTAATCAACCGGTAACAGACCTGTACGTCGGCAATTTCGACGTGAGAGAAGAGAACCGACCGACGCAGGATCTGCGCGTGCGCAAACTGGATGCGAGCATCGGAACGCGCGCCGACATTGTCTTTGTTTTTGATGTGACCGGCAGCATGGGTGAAGAGATTTCCAGCCTTAAGGAAAGAGTGGTCGAGTTTGCAGATTCACTCTCCCATAGCGGTGTGGATTTTCGCCTCGGTTTGATCACCTTCGGCGACGAAGTTTTGAGCATCAGCGACTTTACTTCCAATCCTCTCGAGTTCAAGAGTTGGGTAGAGGGGCTAATTGCCGACGGCGGCGGCGACGACAAGGAGAACGCCCTCGAAGGTCTGGCGGCTGCCGCACGTCTTTCTTTTCGCCAAGCGACGCAAAAGGTCTTTATTCTTATAACGGATGCGGATTATCATGAAGCAGGAGAGAGCGGCGACGGTACGACGCGCTATACCACAGAATCGATTATTTCGTTGATGCGCGATGAAGCAGTCCAGGTCAACGTTGTCGGTCCTGATTTAGCGCAGTACACCCGCATGGCTGAAGAGACCGGCGGCCAGTTCTACAGCATTTACACCTCCTTCACGCAAATCATTCGACGGCTGGGCGGATGGATTACTTCTCAATATGTCGTTACCTATGTGCCGGAAAACACGGTGGCTGATAATACACTCCGACATGTCAGGGTCGAGGTTACCCAAGGCAATCGCGGCGGTCGGAGCACGGGGGTCTATTTTATCGGTTCGGCCAAGCTTTTGCTCAATCCGCCGACTCTGCTCGGCAAGCTGGGCGATATCTTGACGGTGGATGTGCGCGTCGAAAACGTCAATAACCTGTCGATGGCCAATTATGTTCTCAGTTTCGATAATACCAAGCTGCAGGCACTCCAAGCAGAAGAGGGTGATTTTTTCACTCAAGGCGGCGCGTTGAGCACCTTTGTGCCGCAAATCAACAACAGTATAGGCCATATCGATATCAGCGCCTCGCGGGTCGTTCTCAACAGCGATATGAGCCCCGGCGTCAGCGGCAGCGGCCTGTTGGCTCGACTGCGCTTCAAGGTAATCAATCGGGATTGCGCCGGTCTCATCTCGTTCGTCAGTTACGATTTTCGTCGACCGGATGACAGTAAGTTGACCCTCGTTACCGCCGGAACTCAAATTTATTCCGTCGGCACGGTCGGTTCTTCGGCCATTTTATGCGATTTCGACCAAGACCTGGACATCGACACGCGCGATTTTGCCCTGCTGGCGACATTCTGGAAACCGCGCAACACGCCGCTGGGAGACGTCGGCCCCGCCCTGGGAGAACCGCCCTTTTTCACTCCGCAACCCGACGGGGTTGTTAATCATGAAGATTTATTTGTCTTTACGCGCATGTGGAATTGGTATCACGGCGCGATATCGACCTACAGTGGACTGGCGAAAAACGAGATTCCCGGTTATCGCCTCGAAACGCATCTTGTCAATGACGGATTGCAGAGGGTCACGATCGTTTTGACGAATGTTGCGCCGTTTGCCATGGGACGGGTGATCGTGCAGACGCCGGCAGGAGCAGCTTTGCAGGCGGCCCAAGAGGGCTTGCTGCTGACAGCCGACGGTAGCGCCGCAGCGGTGATGGTCGACAAGATCGGTCTAGACAGTTACGAAATTGCCTTTGCGCGATTGGCGGCGACCGGAAAGCCGGCACAAGTGAGCGGCAGCGGCAGCTTGTTGACTTTTGATCTTAAAGGCGCAACAGGGGAGGCGGCGGTATCGCTCCTCGAATTGCGCAGTGCGCGCAATCAACCGATCTATGTCAAAGCAGAGCTGGGAGCAACAGAGCCGGTGCTGCAGGTTCCCAAAACCTGGCTTTTAAGCGGGCACCCCAACCCCTTTAACAGCCGCACAGTTATTGAGGTCGGTTTGCCGATTGCGGGCGAAGTCAAATTGAACGTCGTCAATGTCCTGGGCAGGCCGGTGCGGCAGTTGCTCGATCGGCATTTGGAGGCCGGCGTGCACAAGGTCATTTGGGACGGAACGGATGATGACGGACGCGCATGCGCCGGCGGCATGTATCTGCTTTTGCTT
This sequence comes from Candidatus Zhuqueibacterota bacterium, assembly GCA_034506455.1. GTDB lineage: Bacteria > Zhuqueibacterota > Zhuqueibacteria > Residuimicrobiales > Krinioviventaceae > Fontimicrobium_A. The sequence goes on from JAPDPN010000055.1 coordinate 5,679, forward strand.
CAGGCAGGCGGCCAACAGATCACACGTAAAATCGTCTATCTGAAATAAAGATCTGGGGATCCATGGGGTCCCCAGATCTTTAAGCCTTCCTCTATTCCTTCAACAGTTTGATGCGAATGTTGCGAAACTCTACCGGATGGCTCTCGGCCTGCAAAGCGATATAGCCTTCGCTTAGCAGCAGGTTGTCTCCGGTTATCAGCTTTTGCGCATCGGGATCCTGGGGGTCTAACTGCGGCTGCTCATACTCTAAAACGGGTTCGCCGTTGATGCGGTGAATGATGCGCCCGGCGCCGTGCACCTCGACCTCCGCCGTCACCCATTGATCGCCGTGAAACGTTGGAGAATTCGAAGTGATGCAGTGCTGTGTCTCCAGCTTTCCGGCCAGGACGATGTTGGTGCCGGGCGTGCAGACGTTGCCGGTCGGGCGCTCATCGCGGCCGTTGCCGCCCAGCAGCTGCACCTCGATGCAGACCGGAAACGACTGCTCCTTCGCCATGGTCGAGGGGTCCTGACAGTGGATCATGATGCCGCTGTTGCGGAAAGCCCAATCGGGACCGCCCGGCGTCTGTTCGCCGACGAAGCGATACTCGAGGCGCAGGATATAATGAGAAAACTTTTGCTTGTAGAACAGGTGGCCGAAGCGATTGTCGAACCGCTCATACTGGTCATAGCCTACCTTCAGCACTCCATCCTCGACGCGAAACGTGTTGCCGAAATTTTCGCCGAGCTCATAACCGGCAATTTTCGGCGTCCAGCCCGAAAGATCGACGCCGTTGAAAAGACTAATCCAGTCTTCGTTGGTCGGCTTTTGGCTGCAGGCACTAAACAGAACAGCAATGATTAAAAAGGCGTAAAAAAAGCCGAAACGGTTCATAGGGTCTCCTTTCAAAAAAATGAGGCGTCTCCTTTATTGACGCCTCGACAAGAATGCCCTTTTCGAATTTTAAGGGGATAGACTGAAACAATACAATTGAGCTTGCCTTATTGTGCGACCTGAACGCATAAAAGCCGATGGAGGTCGCGGATAAGCAGCTTGCCGTCGGCCAGGGCCGCAGGAGCCCAGTTCTGATCTCCTAAACGGCGGGCCATGGGATCCATGTTTTCATCGATTGTCAGCAGTTCCGCAGACGCCAAAGGCTTAAAACCGGCGGGATCCGGCTCAATGAGATAGAGAGTCTTCTGACCGTCGGTGCTGAGCAAAAGGCCGTCGGCCAAGATCATACTGCCTTTGTTGAACAGGGGTTGACGGCCGGTCTTCCACTTGATCTGCCCGTCGATGCCCATGCAGACCAAGCCGTCGCGGCGCTCATTGGTTGTATAATGAGCATAGAAATGATCTTTATAAAAAATCGGCGGTATAGTGTGCGAACCAAAGTCCTGGTTTTTGAACAGCTCCGTAACCCGATAGCTGCCGTCCGGCTGCGGATCGACGCGAATGAGGGCGCTGCCGGCTTCATAGGCGCCGGAGATAAGGAGACGGTTTTCTCCGGCATCCACGGCAAAGGGGACCGGAATGACGCATTGCCAGTTGTCATATTCCCACAGAATTTTTCCGGTGAGCGGATCGATGCCGACAACTTTGCCGCCGCCCGCCGAGGGACCGCGGCGACCGCTCGAGGCCGAGATCATTACCACCTGGTCCTTGCCGCCGATCTTGACAAGAGTGGGGCTGGAATAGCCCGGTGCGCCCAAAGGCGGTGTGCTCCATTTCAGTTTGCCGTTGAGCTTTTCGTAGGCCACAACGCCCGCTTTCGGCGCCTGCGACGCCACGATCACCAAATCCTGGTAGATCAGCGGATTTTGGGTTATTGCCCAAGTCGGAATCTGATCGCCGCCGAAATCCTTCCAGATGTTTTTATTCCATACGGGCTTGTGCGTATTGAGGTTAATGCAGTAGAGATCGCCGTTGTGGCCGCAGGAATAGACATAGTCGCCGTCAATGGTCGGCACGCTGCGCGAGCCTGGGAACATTACAGACCCTGGGGCTTTGTAGCCGTAGTTCCACAGCTCTTTACCGGTGTTGAGATCAAAACAGCGCATCGTATCGCCGACCTCATCGTCGCGGTCGAGCAGGTAAACTTTGCCGTCTTTGACTGCCGGTCCGCCGAAGCCTCGGCCGACGGAGACGGTCCACAACACTTTCGGACCTGAGCTCGGCCAGCTGCGCAGGATGCCTTTTTGCGGCGAGGTGCCGTTGCGATTCGGCCCCATAAATTGCGGCCAATCCGATGCGTAAGCTCCCCATAACAAGGCCATGAGAACAAAAAGTGTTCGGCAAAATCGCTTTCCCATCTTTACATCCCTTTCCATTACGAGTTGATTGATGTTGCAGATGTTTTTGAAATGAGCACTCAAGGGCGTTTGTTTCGGCTTTCTAAAACGCTTTAGGGGAGAAAAAGTTCAAAGTTCGAATAAAAAGTTGCAGCTGCAGAAACCGGAAGGGGAGGCGGGCGCACTGTGACGGATGCCCGCCCCCTTTAACAAGGATCGCTGCTATCGCAATGATTTGCTCAGGCGAAGCAAATTTTGAAAAAGATCACCCGCCCCGGCAAGTTTGTCCTCGTTACCATAGACGCAGTAAACGTTTTTCTTCAGCACTGCGGCAACGAGGTCGGCGCTGCTGCGAATCTCTTTTACAGTTGTTGCCAGCATTTGCTCACGCTCGGACTGTACCTGAGCGCGGGTCACGTTCTCCATGCGTCGGCGGAAAGCCAAATCGCCTTTGGCAGCCGGCGTCAGCGGTCGATCAACACGAGCCGTCGCGCCGATGATGAGTCGCGTCATCTCCTTATCGTCAGCGGTAAAATTGCGCAGGAACTGCGGCGCATTATCGAATGCCTGCAATGTTTCGCGCAAATTGGGGTCCCGGTACGAGGAAAAGACGACTCTTCCGGTAGGCGAGAAGGTGCAAAATCCGCCGTAGGCGCCGCCGATGACGCGGACGGTCTGCTGCAGATATTCGCGCGACAAGAGCTGCTCGACGACCCGGAGGCTGCCGTTCCATTCAAAGCCTAATTTTTTATAGTCATATCCCTTGACGACATACTGCACTTTGGAAGGCGCGGCGATACCTTCGTTCCGCGGTGAAAGGCTGAACTGCCACGTCGGCCTTTCACTCGTTCGGCTCGGCAGCGCCTCGATGAACGCCGGCAATTCTGGCTGCAGGATGGCAAGGCCGTCTGCTGCAGAAGTGGCGGAAATGACAAGATGGTCACGGCAAAAGAGCAGGTCGGCTGTCCTGCGCAGCGTCGCGGCGATCTCGTCGGCGCGACGGTCGAAATCGTCGACAAGCTGAGTGACCCAGCAATAATAATCATATCCCGACGTCATTTCGTCCAGAAAGCCTTCTCGGCTGAAATAGGAGGCAAGGCGCAGTCGGGCATAGGTAAGGCCGTCGCGGCGGATGCTTTCGTCCAGGCGGGACTGATGCCGCGCCAGGACGGTACGCAGCCGTTCGCGATCATCGAAGCGGGTCGTACGTATGATTTCACTTATCAACGCGACCAGCTTGTCTGCTTTTGAGTTCGTTGCTTTACCGGCAACCATCAGGAACGGCAGCAGATTTTCATCGCGCCGCTCTCCCAGGTAGCTCGTCAGATCGACGCTGAAACCGCCGGTGTGCAAATAGAGCGCCTTGTCCAGTTCGCCGAAAGAGTAATGCTCGGTGTTCAGATTGCCCAGCGCCTCGGCAAGCAGGGCTGCGTAAGGAAGTAGTTCCTGCGGCAAGACGCGCAAATCAAAGAACAGCCGCAAATAGATCACGCCGTTGGTGAAATCCTCATAATGATAAAGCGGTCTGCCGACGATAAAATGTTCGCTCAATTCGTACCAGGGCGCCTCTTTCTGAATGTCGGACAATTCGAGCACCGGAATAGTCGCCAAGGCTTCGGGCGAATCTTCGCGCTGCTGATATTCCAGGAGATCCTTGGTGCGTGAGATCAGTTCGTCGATCTGCTGATCGTTCAATGAGGCTTTGAATTGCCTCAGCTCTTCTTCGACGGCGCGATTGAGCTGCTGCTCGCGGTCAGGCTGCGGCGCCAAGGCCATCAGCAGGCAGTGGGTATTTTGAAGCAACCACGTACGTATCCTATTTTCAAGCAAAGGTGAGGTTAGCGCCTGTTTAAGCTGCGCCAGAGGTTTTTCGTATTCGAGACCGCGAAAAGGATCCTCGGCATAGGCCCAGGTCGGCAGCAGCTTAAAGTTGAGGGTAAGTCCCTTTTGCGCGTCGTTCTCTTCACGCAGACGGAACTCCAGGCGATTGATCGCCCCTTCCACTGCCTCTTTATCCAGTCCTTTTTCCACAACCTGCTGCAATACGCCCATTACGATTTCATGAAATCGGGTAAGGTCTTTGAGATCCGCGTCCTGAGCGATGATCTGAAAGACATTTTGCCGCAGGACGTCGATTTGGGCGTAAACCTCGCGGCCGATGCCCGCCTGCTGCAAAGCAACTCGGATCGGCGCCGCTTCCTGTTCGATCAAAACCTCCTGCAGAACCTCTAGGCTCATGACATCGAGCGGATCGCCGCCGGAGCCGCAAACCCAGCTAAGGCTGAGATAGCTTTGCCGAGACGGATCGGCGCCTTGTGTCGCCGAGTAGTAAGCAATCTTGACTTTCTTTTCCGAAAACGGGCGTTGCACAGGGATGTCGATGCGCTTCTGTCCTTTGCCGTCGAAACGGGAAAGGTATTTTTCGTCAATGAACTTGAGCTCGCACTGCAAATCTGCGTCACCGTAGAGAAGAATCAGGCTGTTGCTCGGATGATAATAGGTGCGGTGAAAGTCGAGAAAGGCTTCATTGGTTAGAGTAGGGATGGCGCTCGGATAACCGCCTGAGGAAAAGCGGTACGGCGTATCGGGGAAAAGCTCCTTGTAAGCCTGATATTCGAGTTCGCGCGAGGGATTGGAGAACGCCCCCTTCATCTCATTATAAACTACGCCACGGTAAACAACCTCGGCGTTGCGATCGGTTAATTCGTGGTGCCATCCTTCCTGCATCAGGATGCGCGGTTCCTGGTAGATCAAGGGAAAAAAGACCGCATCGAGATAGATGTGCATCAGATTGAAATAGTCCTTTTCATTCATCGAGGCGACAGGATAGATCGTAAAGTCGTTGCCGGTCATGGCATTCAAAAAGGTGTTGAGCGAGCCTTTGGCGAGTACATCGAACGGACTTTTGACCGGAAAACTTTGGGAGCCGTTGAGCACCGCATGTTCGAGGATGTGCGGCGTGCCGGCATCCGAATTGGGCAGCGTTTTAAAGGCGATACTGAACGTCTTGTTGGCATCGGCGGCGGCTATTTTTATCAAATGGGCGCCGCTGCGGACGTGCTCAAAGTATAAGCACTCGGCATTCACCTCCGGCACATAGCGCGTTTCCAGCAGACGAAAACCATGCAGCACATCGCCCGGTTTTAGCGAAGAACGCGCAGATGCGACAAAGGCCGTCAGCACGATCATGGCCGCGCCCATAAAAAGTTTGCTCATCAGCCATTCCTCCATGTATTGATTTCCTTTCGCAATTTGTTGAAATTTTAATCAGCTATATGATTTTGCCGATCGAATCTGGATCAGGTCCGATCGGAGGTTCGGCTTTTTGTGATTGTTCAGCTCAATTCCGTACGACGTGTTCTGCTTTAACGAACAAGTAGACATTTGCGCGTCAGAATCCGGTTCTCTGTTTTAAGACGAACGAGATAGACGCCGGAAGCAGCTTCGGCAGCATTCCAACGAAAAATGTGGCGGCCTGGAGGAAAGGTAAGATCCGCCAATCGAGTCACCAGCCGACCGTTCGAATCGAAAATTTCCAGCTGCACCCGTTTTCCCTCAGGCAGAAAAAAGGTGATGAACGTCTCCGAATTAAAAGGGTTGGGAAAAGCAGGAAGGAGGTCAAAACCATTTCGTTCCGCCTTTTTCCGGATTTCGGTCGAGGGTTCGCACAGGTTATCCAAAAGCGCCTGATATTTCGGAGCCGATTGGCGGTACGGCGGGAATTGGTCGAACTGACTTTCCAGTGCGCCCCAGCTGCCGTATTTGCCGCTCTTCGGGCCGATAAAGGAAAAATTCATCAGCAAGGCTGTTTTGCCCGGCAACACAAAGGTGCGCAGCGAGTCGAACCATTCGCAGTAGAGATCGTACATGCCGGGATGGGTTTGGGCCTCCATCAAAGCAGGATTGTACGGCTGATCTGAGCCGAACGGCTTGGGCGTAAGGTGCTGACCGCCCTCGTAATAGATCATCGGCAGGTTCAGTTTTTTAGCGATGGAATTGAATTGATCCTTAGTCCATTTGTAGGAATCTGAAAGCATGCCCTCCCGCGCCCAAAAGAGGACGTCCTCTACCGTGGCGGCGGTCCCCAATTTTTCCAGCGCCGCATAACCGCGCTCTGAAAATCCAAAATAAGCCGCGGGAGAAAAGGCGTCAAAACTGCCGGGACGCATGTTAAACACGATGCGGTTGCTGACGTCCTGCCAGGCGTGCTGCACGCCGACGACGCGCACCAGCCGATCGAGCTGCCCGGCAAACTCGTCGCTCCACCAATCCAACGCCCGCTGAATGAACGGAACGATGCGTTCCGGCCAGGGTCGTGTCTGGTCGCCCGCAATGTTCACGTACTGCGTCTGCGCAAACATCCAGTTCCAGATTTCGTTCGAATACTCGACATAAATTTTCACATCGGGTCGCAGGCGGTCGCGGAACAATCGCGCCATATTGCGGATATATTCTTCATCGGCAAGGTGCGGCACGCAGACCCAGGCGTCGGCGCCCTTTAAATTGCAGAGCTCGATCATCCACTCGTAGGGAACGCCGCGAAGGGTATAAGTGTAATCATCGACCTGCGGCCGTTCGCTCCAATAGCGGAGCATCGAATTATTGGTGTAGCCCCAATCCATAAAGCGCAGCACTTTGAACGGCTCCAGCTTTTCCAGCCATTCGGTGCACCAAGGGTTTTGGGCATAGGTAGATTCTGTACCCGGAAGCAGCACGCTAATGTTGCGAACGTGATTGCCGCGCTGCGACTCGAGGATTTCGAGAGAAAAGATATTGTCTTTACGCTTGAGGTCGAACTCGAGCCTTCCTGGGGTCTGTCTGTACAGTTTGGCATCGAAACTGACGTTTATTTTGCCGACGCCGTCGTAAAGCACTACGTAACGTCCTTCCTTTAATGAAAAAGTGTTGGTCCACACGGTCCGCACGACCTGCGTCGTCTCGGTTCCGGCAACACGGAAGGGCAATTCAAGGGGATAGCCGTTCTTATCGAGCGGTATTCGATCCAGAACGCCTGTATCCCAAGGATTCTTGCCGCCGTTCACCCAGGCAGAGTTGAAGGTAATCCATTGGCGGCTGTATTTCATGATGTTGACGAACGGCCACTCGCTGCCCCAATCGGATGGGCCGGCAAGGTTGGTGCCGATGCGCAGAAGGCATTCGGTTGAAAACAATTGAGTGCTGAACAAAAAAAGAAATAAAGCTTGTTTCATAATGCAGTCTCCGACGGGTATATGCGAAAAGGATCATCAACAAATTAAAACTGAATTCGAAAAAGACGTGATGAAGCGTTTAGGCGCGACCGACGCTGCCGAAAAGGGTCATCTGCTCTGCTACGATCTCGGCTACGGCTTTTTGAATAGACTGCATGAGCAGCGGAAAGTCGTGATAACGACCGCTGCTCTGCACCATAAAATCGGCCGCCGCCTTGAGCGCCGCTTGAGACATTGCGGTATAGATGTTGATCTTGCGGATGCCGCACCGAATTGATCGGCGAAAATCATCTGCCGAGATACCCGAACCGCCGTGAAGCACCAGAGGGATGCCGCACCGTTCGCGAATCCGTTGCAGCCGCTCGAAATCGAGGCGCGGCTCGCCTTTGTACTTGCCGTGTGCGTTGCCGATCGCCACCGCCAGCGCGTCGACGCCGGTGTGCTCGACAAACTGTTGCGCCTGATCGGGATCGGTGAAAAACGAGGGATCAGCCTGGCTTTCCAGTCCGCCGCCCTCGTCGCCGCCTACGGCGCCAAGTTCTGCTTCCACCGAAATGCCGAGCGGTCGACAAAGCTCGACGACCTTGCGCGTCTGCGACAAATTTTCCGCAAAGGTCAGCTTGGACCCGTCGAACATGACCGAGGTGAAACCGTTGCGGATCGCCTGCAGAAAGCTTGTGCTGTTCATCCCGTGGTCGAGATGGAGAGCGACCGGAACCTTGAGTCGCGCTGATTTGTCGCGAATCAGCGGGCAGATGTCGGAAAGAGGTACATAAGGAAAATGTACTTCGGCGATGCTCAGAATGACCGGCGAGCGCAGCGCCTCCGCCGTTTCCAGAATAGCCTCTAAAAACTCCAGATTCACGATATTGAATGCACCGACGGCATAATCGCGCCGGACAGCATCCTGCAAAATTTCAGACATCGATGTGAGCGGCATCTATTCTCCTGATTTCTCGGATTGAAATTGACGCGACGGATCAACAGAGGCCTATTTTGCTCGGCTCTGACTATCGGCTTGCCAAAACGCCTAAAAAAAGATCGCAGGTATCAGCCTGGGCAATTGATCCGTCGGGCGGCGTGCGCCGGAGACTATTTCATAGATCGCCTCGTTCGTGCGCGTCATGGCTTCCATAAGTTCCGGATAAGGACGGTTGCAGATGTCGACCAGTCCAATGTTATAATTTTCGCCGTCGAATCGGCCGAGGATCGGCTGATCGTTGAGTTGAAAATAATGGACGCCCACCAAATCCGGCTGCGCTGCGGCCTGTTCGACGTAATAGCGGTAGGCAACGCCGCGTTCGGCCTGCGAGACCACGCCGCGGATGCCGGTCGACGGCAGGCCGCGGTCAATCGCACCGTGATGAAACTCGCCGATCATGACCGGTCGGCCCGACCTGCGGGCAATTTCGGCCACCGTGGCGGGATCGGGCCGCTCGGTGTACGAGTTGATGGAAAAGACGTCAAAATACTTGCCGCCGACATAACACAAGTCGGAACTGATCCAGGCATAACGAATGCCGAGGTTGAGGTGATGCGGATCGAGACGGCGCAGCGCCTCGCAGGGAAGCCGCAGGTATTCGTCGACCATGAGGGCGGAAAATTCCCACAAGTCTTTTTCGGCCTGCGGCGACAGCTTGGCCGCGTCTAAAATCGCGGTCGACAGTAGTTCCTCGAAAGATGAAAAGGGTCTTTGCCAAGCGGACGAGAAGCGCGAAACGTCTCCGGAATAGCGGGAACGCAGCCAGGCGACGAGCTGCTTGCGGCTTTCGGAAATCGTCGTCGTCGCCAACATCTCCGAGGCGATGTTGTTTTGTCCGAATGCCCACAACGGCTCGTTGTCAAGAAAGTAACCGATGAGAAAGGGATCGTCCTTGAAATCCAAAATCTGACGGGCGAATTTCTCTGATGCTTCCTTGTATTCCGGAGAAAAAACATCGGGAAAATCTCGGTAGAGAAGAACGCGGGTGGACGGAAAACCGCGCAGCGGCCAAACATAGGGCAGCTTGGCGCTCTTGATCAGCCCCATATCCGACCAGTTGCCGATGGTGTTAAAGCGGCATTGAACCAAAAGGCCGCGCGTCGTTTGGCGCCACTTTTGCTCCCAGTCGCTGCCAAAGACGCGGATCCAGTTGGCGGTCAAAAAACTTGCTGCGAGCTGTCCCCCGCGACCGCCAAGCGCCGGTTTATAGATCGATGTGGAATCGGGAAGCCATTCGAAAAGATCCTCCATTCCCGAAACCGGACCGAATGAGCTGGGAACTGAAACATCCATGCCGACGCTGAAAAAGGCATAGCCCTCCGGATCGACGAGCCACCATCGGTCGTCTTTAACCACGCGGAAAAATCCTGTGCCGGTAAATCGCTTCCCTTTCCAGCCGCCGTAGGACGACCAATCGTCGGGGAATTGAGCGTTATCCGTTGCTTTAACCAGAGCGGTCAAATCTTCGCTTAACTGCCGCTCGTCGCGGGTTTTGACCGGCCAATCACGCAGCTTCCACTGACCGAAGCGATCCACGATCGGTTTTTCTTTCGGAAGGGGCTTGGGCTCTTCGGTCGTCAAAAAGATGCGCTCGATGATCAAGTCTGCGGCGTAATCGGATGTAGCCGGCTCAAGTGCTATCGTGACCTTGCCGATGCAATCCTGCGGCAGCCGATTGCCCGGTATGGTGCCTTTGAGCTGCCGCGGCCGTCTCGCCATAAAAAAGGTTTGGCCGTCCAAATAGTCCAAAGGTACCGCCAATCGAGTTTTGAGCTGCGGAAGAATGCCGATCTTGGCTGAAATCCGCGGCTTTTCCGGGTTTTCGGCATCGTAAAAGTGCACCCAAAGAATGTCGCTATGGAGATCTTTATGGTACGCGTCGATGACCAAAAACCTGGCGCGATGCCACGGCACTTGCTCGACAGGAAGAGGAATAACCTCATCATTTGAAGCAGGCGAGAAAACAAGCGCTGGTCCTCTCACTTTCGCAGATTTGTTGGACAAACGAGTCAAATCAAAAGTATAGAGCACCGATTCCTTCTGATTCCCGATCCGGCAACTGAAAGAAACGGCAAAGACTAGAAGAAAAAGCATTAAAATTCTTTTCATGGCGATTGACCAATAATTAAATTAGAAAACTGCACCTTTACAATCGAGCAATCCTGTTTTTCAACAGGATTTTATGAATAT
>JAPDPN010000055.1:16431-18452 GCA_034506455.1 Candidatus Zhuqueibacterota bacterium
AAGAAACGGCAAAGACTAGAAGAAAAAGCATTAAAATTCTTTTCATGGCGATTGACCAATAATTAAATTAGAAAACTGCACCTTTACAATCGAGCAATCCTGTTTTTCAACAGGATTTTATGAATATTTTTGCGATTAAAAAACTTTTTTTCTGCTGCGGAAGCCCCTTACTAATAGTTCTGGGTTAAAACATAAATTGCCCATATGAGAAAATGATGGATACTTGATTAAAATTCAAAACAAGATTGCCGTTTTTGGACTGAACTTTCCACAATGTGGTGATGAAATAAAATTGAGGCAAAGAAATAAAGAGGCCTTACGAAAATGATTTAGTGTCTACCGTGTTTTCGAACTTGAAACTTTTACTTGACTTTTTTTTTCGCTAATTTTATTTTGCATTTGTATAACGAATGTGAATAAATAACTGCTGATTGCATTTTTAAATAATCAGCTTTTTTTTTAAAAGAATTGCGTGAACGATAACGCATAAGTAAATGGCCACCCTAAAAGAAATTGCAGAGATGGCTAACGTTTCACTCGGTACGGTGGACCGTGTGATTCACAATCGGGGTAGAGTCGCGGCGGAAACCGCCGCGAGGGTGCGCCGCATCGTCGAGCAGGTAAATTACAGACCTAATATACTGGCCCGTAGTCTCTCTTCCGCAAAGACGTTTCATTTCGGAATTCTTGTACCTTTTCCCGAACAGGACGGTAATTATTGGTATTTGCCTCGGCAGGGCATTGATCGGGCTGCCGAAGAGCTGCAGGTCTACAAAGTCGAAATCGAGTATTTCCCCTACGACAAGTACGATGAAAACTCTTTTGCGGCGGCGGCTCAGCAGGTGCTCAAGAATATTCATCAAATCGACGGCTTGCTGATCGCGCCGGTGCTCTCAAAAGCCGCAGAAAAATTCATAACTCAGCTCCCCAAACGTCTCGCCTATATTTTTCTCGACTCTTATATACCCAGATCCCACTGCCTCAGTTATATCGGCGAAGATTCCTTTCAGAGCGGCCTTTTGGCGGCTAAACTAATGTCTTTGTTAACCCATGACGGAAAAAGCGCCGTAATTAAAGCTATTCCGTTCAATTATCATATCGAAGATCGTGTTCGCGGATATCTGAGCTATTTCGAATCAAAACCCTCGGCAAAGGTGTTTGTTTTCGAAGCCAGCTCTCAAGATTCCTGTTCTTTTCAAAATGCCGCAGCGCAGATTCTGGAGCATCATCCGGATATCAAAGGCATCTTTTGCAGCAATGCTTGTTCTTTCCAAGTCGCCAAGGCGGTCTACGCAAGCCGTCGGCGCATCGCCTTGGTAGGTTATGACTTGGTAAAAGAGAATATCGAGTGGCTCGAAAAGGGCGTCATCGATTTTCTCATCAGCCAGCGCTCCGAGATTCAAGGTTACAATGCCTTGTATCGGCTCTATCGAGCCGTGGCATTAAAGGAAAAGATCGAACCGGCGTTGTATGTGCCGTTGGATATTGTGACAAAGGAAAATCTGCGTTACTATCAGAATTAAGGTTCATAACTCTGATCTTGCCGGAACGGCAAGATGCACAAACAATAGGAGAGTGGAAAGCCGACGAATTTATTTCGCGACCTTATAATAAGATTAAACTGATCGATGAACGATCCATTCTACGACGGCACTTGCATTTATTGGAATCCGGCAGTACGCCGAAGAATGGATTGTCAAATGTTTGCGGTCAACGAGCAAACAAGGAAAATTAACTCATAAAAAGGAGAAAGGGTATGAAGCAGGTAGTTTTGGTTTTTTGCGCGTTACTTGTCGTTGCGCTTCCGCTTTTTTCTCAGAATGTGACGAAAGTGGGGACGACGGCGGCGGGGTTTTTGAACATTGATGTAGGGGCGCGTGCGATTGGTATGGGAGGAGCGTACGTTGCGGTGAGCGACGATGCGATGTCGATGTACTGGAATGCGGCGGGGATATCGCGGATCAACGGGAGTCAGGCGGTGTTTACGCACAATCGTTGGTTGGCGGACATTGCGTTTAATT
>JAPDPN010000056.1:0-2283 GCA_034506455.1 Candidatus Zhuqueibacterota bacterium
TCATTTTGCGGATTTGCGTGAACTCGCCTGCCGTAATGCGGCAATAGTAAATACCTGTGGGAACCGATTGACCGGTCTCATCGCGGGCATCCCATACGATCGTATGGATGCCGGCCGGGTATTCGCCGTCTGCAAGAACACGGACGGTCTTGCCGGTCAGGCTGTAGACGGCAAGTTTGACCGGTCGCGCGGCGGGCAATTCGAATTGAATCGTCGTGGTCGGGTTAAATGGGTTGGGATAGTTTTGACGCAGGGCAAACTCTTTCGGCAGTTCAATGATTGCTTCCACTACACCCAGTTCGGTGATTGCGCCCGTCGTCTCGTGTTCAAGCAGCTGATAATACCATCGTTCACCTGCCTGCACTCGTTCGTCGATAAAGCTGTAGACTCCGTCAGTCCGCGGGACGATAAGGGAAGTATTGATCGGCGTAAAGGGTCCTTCTTTGCTGCGGCTGCGCTGAATCGTAAACCCGAGCAGGTTTTTGACCGACTTGGTGCGCCATTCAAGTTCTACACGGCCGTTCTTGACCGAGGCAGTAAAGGATTCCAACTCCACAGCCGCCAACTTGCTCAGGTGGATGCGCCAGCTTTTGCTTACTTGTTCCGAGCCGTCCGAGACGATGACGCGGACCACGGCAAAGGAATCCGGAAAGGCTTGTTTGGAAAAGATGATCACCGGTAATTCGGGCTGGTCGCCGGCAAACAACTCTTCGCGCGGCGTCGAGACCATCCAGGCGTATGAAAGCGGGTCGTTGTCCGGGTCGACGGCCTGCACTTCAAAGCTCAGCGGCGTGTTGAATGGCAGGATCAGCAGGGTGTCTGCCGGTGAAAAGCCGAGAATCTGCGGAGCGCTGTTTCGGGCGACAACCGAAATGCGAACCACCGTGCTGTCGGCGGCGTGGAAGGGGTCGCTGATCCTGAAAGTGACCAGATGATCTCCTGCATCCGCATTAGTAGGCGACCAGCGAAAAGTCTGCGTTGCCTCGGCGTCGAATTGGGCGCCGCGCGGCAGATTACGGACGCTGTAAAAGACCTGATCTCCATCCGGATCGACCGCTCTGACCTGGAACTGCAGCAGGTTTCCGGCCTCCACCGTGCGGTTGCGCTGCAGCGGCGGACTAAAGGTCGGCGCCGAATTGACGACGATGATTGTATAGGTGACCGGCGGGTGGAGGGCGTTAAGCGCTCTGAACTCGATTTGCTGGGTTCCGCTTAGCCCGACAACCCAGGTCGCTTTGGCCGTCCCGTCTGCACCAGTGCGCAGCGGCATGGTCTCTTTGATATATCCTTGACCCAAAGTCGGCGTGACCTGGATCGATTCATTCCGCAGCGGCCGATTAAAGGCGTCGAGTGCTTTGACGGTTGCGCTGAGCTCGACCTGCGGCCTCACCTGCAATCCGTCCGGCGAGAGCTTGACCAAAGTAATGGTACGCTGCCCCTGTACAATTGCCGTAAAAAGAACGGCGCCGTAATTGCCTGCGTTTGCCCGTATCAGGTGCAGCCCCTGCTGTGCTCCGGCGCGGAGAAGCGCCTGCGCCTCGCCCTGCTGATCCGTATAGGGGCGCGTAGAGGTCAACCATTCACCCTGACCTTGCAGGATCGAAAAATCAACCGGAAAGTTGGTGATCGGCTTGCCGGTCGGATCCGTCACTTTGACACGAAAGGCGGAAGGCAACGGTTGATTGACGAGAGCTATCAAGGAGTCGCCGGAGACGATGCGCACGCGGCCTTCAGCCGGCGGCAGCGCATAGGCAATAATATCGACGGGCTGCTCGATCCCTTGAATGCGGGCGCGCAGCTTTTGTTCATGATTCGCATCGCTGAGGGTGTCTCCCAATGTCCAGGTCACCATGGCGCGGCCGTCTTCTGCGGTCGATACCGGCTGAGGCTCTTTAATGCTTCCGCCGCCGCGCAGCACAAAGAAATACACCGGCAGATTCTTGACCGGGTGCGCCCAAGCGTCCTGCACCAGTACGCCGACCGGCTGGGGTAGGGTTTTGCCTTTTTCCTGCGACTGTCCGGAATTCAGAACCGATACGAGGGCCGGCGGGCCGGCAATAAATTCGATCGTGGTCGAGAGGATCGGCTGCTGGTTGACCAGAGCGTAAATCGTCGCTTTGCCGATGTTGATGGAAGTGACCGAGCCGCGCGTTACACCCTCCGCATCGGTCGGCAGAGTGGGCTGCGAGATAAATACATCGAGACCCACAGCCTGCAGGGACACCGATTGCGAGGTAATCGGGTTATTGTACCTGTCCCGCAAGCGTACGGTCACAGGCGAAG
>JAPDPN010000056.1:2383-9411 GCA_034506455.1 Candidatus Zhuqueibacterota bacterium
GTATAAGAGATAAAAGTGACTTCTACATTATTGACGCCGATGCCGTTTTTATCCACGACACGTACTACAAACGGCTCCGGTAATTCGCTATTCACGCGGCCGATTTGGTTGTTGCCGCTGACGTAAAGCAGCGCTTCGGGATCTCCCGGCGCCAGAAAAGCGCGGAAAATCTGCGGACTGTCAATAAGAGGAATGCCGTTGCGCAGCGCCGTTGCTTCGACGCGTTGTTCATACTCGGTCGGCCCCATGGTGTATAATGCCTGAGCCTGACCAAAGGCATTGGTGTATTCGGTAATTTCAGTCCTGCCGTTCAATGAGCCGCCGCCTTGCGCTACGCGAAACGTGACCGGATGGTTAGCTATTGGATTATAAAACGAATCTGTAACCGTGACGACAAAGTACTCGTTGAGCGCCTGACCGGAAATGCCTCTTTGGTTGTCGCCGCCGCTCTTTACCAGTCGCGCCGCAGGACCTGTCGTGCCGGTAGCGGTAAAGTTGATCTGCGGCAGGGGAGTTCCGACGGCCGCAGCTACGGCGGCGTTGCGTCCTACGCGCGGCCCCAACTGCCAGAAAGCTTGGGCAAATCCCTGCGCGTCGCTCAGTACGACGATGCTGCTCTCGCCGTTGAATGATCCGCCTCCCTCGGTTACGGCAAACCGAACCTCGTAATTCTTGACCGGATTATCGAGCACATCGAAGAGCCTAACCTTGAGCGGTTCAGGCAGTCTTCTGCCCGCCGGGCCGGTTTGGTTATTGCCGGAAATGTAGACGATGCGCGTAGGCGGACCGGGTATCGCCGAAGCTTTAAAGACAACCGGAGATCCGGCCGCGCTTTGTGCACGCGCTTCAAAAACATAGATTGTATCACCGGCGGCGGTGCCGAGGGTCGGCCGCGCCGAAGCATAGCCTTGGCTGTCGGTCAGCACGGCGACCGAATCACTGCCGCCGAACTTGGCGCCAAAAGTCAAGGCCTTGAAGCGGATGACCTCCCCACCCAGGGGAACGTTCATGTTATCGACCAGTCGCACCCGCAGAGGCTGCGGCAGTTCGGTATTAATTTGCGCTGTTTGCCGATCACCCGAGACGTACAATAGTCTGCGCAAAGGCTGCTGTGCCGATGCGGTAAAAGTCAGTGGACTGTTCTGCAGCGCCGTTCCGCTGTATTCCGAAGTCACATATACACTTTGGATTCCCAGAGTGGGTCCTAAAATCCAATTGGCTTGAGCAATTCCCTCTGCATCGCTCGTCACGTTAATTTGCGCCAAAAGAGATCCGCCGGTCGTCAATCTGCCGCCGCCGGAAGCTACGGTAAACTGAACCGCATGGCCGCTGATGGGGTTGCCGAACCGATCGGTGACGCGGGCGCGAAGCGGAGTCGCTAGCGGCTCATTGATAAAGCCGCTTTGTGCATCGCCGCCTGCCTTGGCCAAAACGGCCGGAACATCCGCAACCGCCGTCAGCTCATATACGTCCGGCGAACCGACCAAGGGAGCGCCGTTGAATTCCGAGGCAACTCGGATTTGGTTGATGCCTGCTGCTCCGGCAACCGGTCCAAGAATCCACTGTATGCGCGCTCTTCCGTCGCTTTCGCTCAATACCTGCTGCGTGGTGACCGAAGAAGTTGAAGAAAGCGAACCGTTTCCGGACAGGATCGTAAAAGTCACCGGATGTCCTGCAACGGGTTGATCATCAGTGGTCAGCACACGATAGACGAGCTCATAAGGCTGACCAACGACTGCCCGCTGGGAAAAATTAATGTCGCGAACCAATCTGGCTGCGTCAATACGTCGAGGTAAAATGACCAGCGTCTGGTTGACCGGAACGCCGGTATGTCGGCGTTCCGAACCGTCCGGCATAATAACTTTGACGTCTACGCGTGTCTCTTGATCCACTCCAAAATGCTGAACCAATGATGACTGGCTTTTGTAGCCGTTCACCGGCAGGATTTCCCGATAGCCCAATAACGCCGTCGGAACGTTGTAGGAACCATTTCGATATACGAAAATTTTAGCGCCGATTCCTGCGGCGTTTCCGGAATTATCCGCCACTTTCACCTTGAGAAAATTTTTGCCGCTCTGGATGTCATTCCGGAACAGATAGCTGCGGCTGTAATTCTTTTTTTCGCCGGTTTTGGCATCGGTTGCCTGACCGCCGCGGCTGGCTGCATAGATGTCTAAACGGCCGTCGTCATTGATATCCAAAAGCACACTACCACGGCCGTCGGCAAAGTTGTATTCGACTCCGGTCCCGGTTCGTTCGATAAATCGTGTGCCGTCATTGCTATAAATTTTGCCGGTACCATTGACGGCGACGGCAAAAAGATCGAGCTTACCGTCGTTGTTCCAATCCCCTAACTGTACTCCCATGGTATTGATGGGTACCGACCACTGTCCGGAGACGTTGTTAAAGTTGAAATTTCCATCGTTTCGAAACACCTCGACCCGACCGGATGTTCGATTGGCGACAAAAAGATCCAGATCACCGTCGTTGTCCCAATCGGCTAAAGTAGCCGAGCTGCCGACGCCGGTAAATGAAAGGGTGGCGCCGTTCACAAAGGTGCCGCTGGCGTTGTTTTTGACAACCTGGACGCCTGTCTCATGTACCAGGGCTAAATCTGTAAAACCGTCCCCGTCGAGATCTCCGGCCGCGACTGCTTGATATTTAAAGGCCGATGAACGAAAGTTTTCCAATCCCCGCGTCTGTACGACAAAATTGCCGCGGCCGTCATTAACATACACTTTATGCTGAGCAGCTTGGCAGACTACGACGATATCGTAATCGCCGTCGCGATCGATGTCAATAATGGTTCCGCCGTTGCAGTCCGAGGCTGCGTCTCCCGAAAGACGATTGGATGCATCGACAAACGTGCCGTTGCCGTTATTTAAATAAAGCTTATTGGGCAGTTTGGGATAGTCGGGGGTACGATGAAAATTGACGACAAAAACATCCATATCGCCGTCTTTGTCAAAATCTGCCGGTAGACTCTGGTAAGAATAACCGGCGTCGGCCAATCCGCGGGATGAACTTTCTTCTTTGAAAGTTCCGCTCGTCTGCATATACAAGAGATTCGGCGTCTCGATACCGGCACCCATAAATCGGGAGATATAAAGATCTTCGGCATTGTTCGCATCCAAATCGGCCACGATAACGCCTTGACCGCCGATTTGCCTCTCAGCCATTTCGGCCGATGGAACAGCAATATTGGTAAATGGAAAATTGGTATCGGGAACAAATATCTTCAAGTCTTTATAAGTCACACCCATCATGGTGGTTTTGTAATAATTATCGCGACCTAAAAAGATATAGGCAAAAGTTTCAATTTGACCGGAAAAGGCATGTTCAGTTAAGACTTGACCATCCAAAAGCACCTTGATGGAGGACCGGTTCCAGATAATGGAGAATTTGTAATCTCGATTGCGATCCCAAGTACGTTTGGCAACCTCGCTGGTTTTTCGCTCGGTTGCAGGATTGGCTCCGTAAAATGCGGCAGATACAAATTTAAAGTCGCGGTTAATAGAGGCATATTTGGGTTCCGTCTTTAAAAAGGCATAGGAGGCGGGAGACGGGTCAACTTCGTCAAAATTTCCGGCGCTGCGGGAGTGAAGCGCAAAAAGAATCCACTCGTTATTGATGGTCGGCATCATGCCCCGCATCGTCACTTCCATCGTGCCTTCAGCCGGCAGAGCGGCGGCGCAGTCGATGCGCAGCTGGCCGCTGCCGGATGTTGCTCGCCAACCCTGAGAGGTAAACTCTCCGGCGTAGGAGGTGATCTGGCCGATGGCGTTCGGGGCATTACTGGTCAGCGGCACATGATAAAGCAGCCGTGTATGCTGTTGAGCTGCGGCTGAAAGAGACAATGCTAAAACCAAAGGAATGATGAAACGATGGTATATAGGCATGTTCACTCCAAAATTATCACTTTATTTACCGCAAAGACTATGAACGGCTGTATTCGATGCAAAGATTAGGCCTGCAGTTTACCCATGGGGTTTCGGGCATGCAGACAGACGCGCCCAAATAATCGGACAAACTTTGTTTTCCTTTAAATTATCGCCAAATAAAACCTTGTATTCCGGTTCGGCAGCAGCATTTATTTTTAGAATTGGATGTCTTGTTTTGTTGCACCTCATGACAGGATGTTTTATTACGAAACGAATCATTAGACTGCAAAAAGGTTGTCAGATAGGAAAAATTTTTGTACTATGCAATACGACGGGGGGAAACCTTTTGCAGAGGAGAAGAATTCATGAAGCAACAAACGAGACGTACTTTTTTGAAAGAAAGCGGAGCCGTAATTGCGGCAACCGCTTTATTGGGATGCCAAAAAAAGGAGAGCACCCCTTCGGCAGCGATTCCCTTAGGCGTTCAGCTTTATTCCGTGCGCAAAGAGTGTGAACAGAATTTGCCCGCCGCTTTGGAGGCGGTAGCCAAAATCGGCTATCAGGGCGTCGAGTTTGCCGGTTTTTACAACTATACCGCCAAAGATTTGAAAGCGCTTCTGGATGCCAACGGCCTCAAATGCTGCGGTTCCCACACTCCTTTCGATGCCCTTCTGCCGGAAAATTTCGAAGCAACAGTGGCATTTAACCATGAACTTGGCAACAAGTATCTCATCTGCCCCTGGCTGCCGGAGGAACGGCGCAAGACGATCGATCAATGGAAGGAACTGGCGGAATTTTTCAACGAGCTGGCCGAAAAAGTTAAACCGCACGGCATGAGAATCGGCTATCATAATCATCATTTCGAGTTCCAAACTTTGGAAGGGCAGCTGCCTTGGGATGTATTTGCCACGCATACGCGGGAAGACGTCATTCTGCAGCTGGATACAGGCAATGCGGCAAGCGGCGGCGCCGATGCCTATCAGACGCTCATCAAATACCCAAAACGCGCAGTGACCATCCACTTGAAAGAGTTTTCCAAGAGCAACCCCAATGCCGTACTCGGCGAAGGCGACATTCCGTGGAAAGATGTGTTCACATTTTGTGAAACCCAAGGCGGCACCGAGTGGTACATTGTCGAAGAAGAAAAAGACATCTATCCGCCGCTGGTTGCGATCGAAAGATGCTATAAAAATTTTAAAGCTTTGAAGGGCTGATGAGCGAAACGGCGGGCTTTTTTAAAAGCCCGCTTTGTTGTAGGCTTTGGTAAAAGCGCGACCGGCAGGCAGGAGACAGCAGAATGTAAAGCGAGGGTTTGAAAATGATCCGATTCCGCATGATGTTGCTGGCGGCGTTTTGCCTTTCAGCTTCTGCCGGCTCTGCCGGAAAAGAAGCAACAGCTCTGCCGAGAGCAACGGTGGAGGAGCTCACCAAAACCGCTTCATTGCCCCGAAAACTTGTCATTCGCGATGCGACCAAGGTCTACTGGTCTTTCTTTATCTCTAATTATTTTGGCTTCGACGAACTTTGGACCTCTTACTCCCATGACTTGAAAAATTGGAGCAGGCCATTATATACCGGCATTCCAATCCTCCCCAGCCGCAATTATAAAATCCGTGTTACGACCAACTCGATCGAAGCAGATTGGTTCGAACCCTTTGATTGGGATCAGAGTCGGCGTTACTTCCGGAGTTCTATCGACACGACCGTTCATGGATACGCAATTTTCAAGCATATTTTATACGGAGATGCAGACGCCGACGGCTTAACCGACCTTGCCGAGGAAATATTGTGGACCGATCCAAACGACATGGATACGGACGGCGACGGCATGGCCGACGGTTATGACCTTAATCCGTTGGCGGCACCCCCCGAAGAGATGACGCCCTCCGAGCAGCTGCATCGGCTGTTGATCGAAAGCGTTTTGGAAGACTTGCCCTCCCATCAACTGGTGATTGTCGAACAGCCCGGCGATCGCGCGCTGGAGTACGGCAGACCTTACGGACTGGTTTTAAGCCTCTCACCGGCCGCCTGCGATGCCTATGTGGAAGCAAACGGCTATGGGGTGCCGATCTTGACCTGCACGGTTCAGCCGGAGGGCGAGCAGCACTACAAGGTTGTTTTTCAATTCTTCGTGGCACCCGATGACGCTTGGGGCTATGATGCACACTTTTTTAGGGACGAAAAGGATCGGACCTATCATCTGGTCGGCGTGCCGGATGAATGGCGGGTTGACCCGAAAGGCCGAGAGGGACAGTCGAGGTAAAGATGAACATCGATCGTTTGGGTGATCTGACACCGGTTCTGCAGGCATTAATCGCCACCGGTTTTACTTACCTGATGACCGCTGCCGGCGCTGCTGTCGTTTTCTTTTTCAAAAGCATTAATCGCAAGGTGCTGGACGGCATGCTCGGATTTGCCGCAGGCGTCATGATCGCCGCCAGCTTTTGGTCGCTCCTGTCGCCGGCTATCGAGTTGGCCAAGGAAAACGGCTCGCGCCCCTGGATGCCGGCGGCCGTAGGATTTCTTCTCGGCGGTGTTTTTTTGCGCCTTTTGGATGCGCTGCTGCCGCATCTGCACATGAACACGCCGAAAGCCGAAGTCGAGGGCCTTCACACCACTTGGCGGCGCAGCGTTTTATTGATCTTGGCGATTACGCTGCACAATTTCCCTGAAGGCTTGGCGGTGGGCGTGGCGTTCGGCGCCGCAGCGGCGGGCATTCCGGCCGCTTCTCTCGCCGGGGCTGCCGCCCTTGCCGTCGGCATCGGAATCCAGAATTTTCCAGAAGGAGCGGCGGTTTCCGTTCCTCTCCGCCGCGAAGGATTGTCGCGCTTTCGCTGTTTTTGGTACGGACAGCTTTCCGGACTGGTGGAGCCGCTTGCGGGCGTTCTCGGCGCCTTTGCAGTGAGTTCAATGCGCGCCGTGCTGCCTTATGCCTTGGCCTTTGCCGCCGGCGCGATGATCTATGTCGTGGTCGAAGAACTGATTCCCGAATCTCAGGCCGAGCAAAACAACGACATCGCCACCGTGGGCGTTATGGTCGGTTTTGCGGTGATGATGATTCTTGACGTTGCGCTCAGCTGAGCCTCTTTAAATGGTCTGTACCACTCGACGAAAATGAAAGCCGTAGATGGCCAGGGTTACCGCCGT
>JAPDPN010000056.1:9511-15721 GCA_034506455.1 Candidatus Zhuqueibacterota bacterium
TAAAGCCGCTGCAGTTCCGCCAAAAATTGTTCGGTTGATTTGCAGCGCGGCTTACGGCCGTTCAAAACGGTAATGCTGCAGAACTCGCAGTCAAATGGACAGCCGCGTGAGTACTGCACCGCCATTTCGGCGTAACGGTTCATTTTCAACAGCTCGTATTGCGGAATCGGCGTGCGGTCGAGGTCGGGAAATTCCGCAGAAGTGTAAACGGCTTTCGGCGTTCCCTGCAAGTCTTCGAGGAAAAGCGGCAACGTGGCTTCCGCTTCATTCAGGATGAAATGATCGACGCCCAGGATCGATTCGTGCTCCATCGTCACCAGCGGACCGCCGGCAACGACCTTGACCCCCAGCCGATTGCAGCGCCGCACAATCTGCATAAAGGACTCTTTTTGCGCATTCATGCCGCCGAGAAAAACATAGTCCGCCCAAAGCAGATCTTTGTCCCGAAGCGGCGAAACGTTGAGATCGACGAGACGTTTTGACCAGCTTTCCGGCAACATGGCGGCGACCGTCACCAGGCCAAGGGGAATGTCCGAGGCGCGCTTGGAGATGAACTTGACGGCATGAGAAAAACTCCAAAAAGTGTCGGGAGTTTTAGGATTGACCAAAAGTATTTTCATTTTCATTTCCTTCAATGGTTCTGCTCAATATACGCACTGAAAATTGAAAAGGGTGTAAAAGTACGGTAACGGACCATTTTGCCGTTTCGGGCAATGAAAAATCTTTTTATTTTGCCTTTGCGGCGGCACTATTGGCTTGAACCGAGGGAGCAGTAATGCAGAACAAGCACCTCCGAACGACTTCGATCGTTCTCTTTGTCCTGGCACAGGTAACCTCCTTTCTGCTGCTGGTGTTGTTTATCTATCGGTTTTTCTATTTGCGCGGTTCCGTGCCGCCTGCCGAAGGCGTGCCGACGTTCGAGAGAGGTGAGGGCTCCGGCATCATCGTCCTCATCGGCGGATGCCTGCTTTACGTCGCGGTAACCGTAGCGCTGTCAATCATTTTCAAAAACCTCAGCACACAGCTGCGATTGAACGACATGTACGACACCTTCATTGCCAACATTACCCACGAGCTCAAATCACCGTTGGCCTCCATCCAGTTGTATTTGGAAACGCTTAAACTGCGACCGGTGCCGAAAGAGCGCCGCAATGAATTCATCGATCTCATGCTTCAGGACGCTCTGCGCCTGAAGAATCTCATCAACTCGATCCTCAAGGTGTCGATGCTGGAGCAAAAACGGGATCTGTTCGAATACCGGCGTTATCGCTTTGACGAGCTCATCTCTCGCTTAATAGATGAGGTGAGGGCGCAATTCAAAGTCGGGCAGGAGTCAATCCTTCTAAAGGGAGCTGCTCCTGTTGAGGTCGTGGTAGACGAAAATGCGCTGCAAATTGTTTTGAGCAATCTGATCGACAATGCTATAAAATATTCACAGCCGTTCGGCGTAGCGACGATCGAGCTTTCAAACGACGAAAAAAGCGCCCGTTTGATCGTACGCGACAACGGCATCGGCATACCGCCTAAGGAACTGAAGCGGATCTTTCAGAAATTTTACCGCGTTTTAGATCATCGAATGCCGAACGTAAAAGGTACCGGTTTAGGTCTTTATTGGGCCAAAGAAATCATTCGACAGCACGGCGGCAGGATTACCGCCTTTAGCGAAGGCATCGGCAAAGGCAGCACGTTTTGCGTCGAATTGCCGATTTATCGGGAGCGCAAGACTCCCCGTCTGCACAGCCTTCTGCATTGGTCGAAGAAAAAGCGTGCCAAGGAGAGTTCCCATGTGCGCCAGTCCCTATAAAGGCAGCCGAATCTTGATCGTCGAGGATGAAGAGCCGTTGGCGGTCGGTTTGGAGTATAATCTAACGGCCGAAGGGTACGTCGTGACGCGAGCAGCGGACGGCCGCGAAGCCTTGGAAAAATTTGCCGCAGGGCCGTTCGATCTGGTAATTCTCGACATTATGCTTCCGTATCTGGACGGCTTTCAGGTTGCGGAGCGCCTGCGGGTGATGGCGCCGCAGGTGCCGATCCTCATGCTGACGGCGCGCGGCGCTGCCGACGATCGTCTCCGCGGCTTGAGTATCGGCGCCGATGACTATATCACTAAGCCTTTTCATCTGGAAGAGCTGCTGCTGCGCGTGGAGGGAATGCTGCGCCGCAAATCGTGGTATCACGATCCGGCTGAAGAAACGCCCGTCCTTAACATCGGCCGGGTTCTGATCGATTTCAAAACCCTGATCTGCAGCAGAGGAGAACAGCAGCATCGCCTGACGCCCCAGGAGGCCGCAATGTTAAAGTATCTTTACGATCATCCCAACCGCATCATCACCCGGCAGGAGCTTTTGCAGAACGTTTGGCAGTTGCCGCCGGATGTCGATACGCGTACCGTCGACAACTTTATTGTGCGGCTGCGTCGGCTTTTGGAGGACGATCCCAAACGGCCGCAATTCATACTCAGTGTACGGGGCGCCGGCTATTTGTTCCGCCTGCCGCCGACGGATGGCAAGGATTAGTGCAATTTTGAAATTGATTCGCAAGTTTTTTTTGGCTACATTCTTTAAAATTTCGAAGAAATCTTTTCAATAGGAGGATCTGAATGGCTGTTAAAGGTAATGCAGTCTATGCGCAGTCGGGCGGCGTGACCAGCGTCATCAACGCCTCCGCCTACGGCGTCATCAAGGCTGCTCAACAAAGCGGTTTTATCGAAAATATCTACGCGGGACTCTACGGCATTAACGGAATTTTGGAAGAGAATCTGATCGATATCAAGCAGGAATCTCCGGAAGCGATCGAAGCTCTCCGTTATACGCCTTCCGCGGCCTTCGGCTCCTGCCGCCGCAAGCTGGGAGATCTGCAGAAGCATCGCGAACAGTTCGAGCGGCTGATTCAAGTCTTTAAAGCGCACAACATCCGTTACTTTTTCTACAACGGCGGCAACGATTCGATGGACACCGCCTACAAAGTCAGCCGCGTGTCCAAAGAGTTGGGCTATGAAGTCATTGCGATCGGCGTACCCAAAACCGTCGACAATGACCTGCCGGTAACGGACAACTGTCCGGGGTACGGTTCCGTAGCCAAATACAACGCCGTATCGATTCGTGAAGGCTCTCTCGACGTCGAGTCCATGCATCGCGACTCGACCAAGGTGTTCGTGATGGAATCCATGGGACGCCATGCGGGGTGGATTGTCGGCGCCACGGGCCTCGCCGCAGTTTCGGAAAAAGACGGACCGCACATCATTCTTTTCCCAGAGCGCGTCTTTAATGAAGATCTCTTCTTAAGCAAAGTCGAAGAAACGGTGGCCAAGATCGGCTTCTGCGTCGTTGCGGTTTCCGAAGGCGTCCGCCGACCGGACGGTACTTTCCTTGCCGATTCCGGCCTGCGCGATGCATTCGGACATGCGCAGCTGGGCGGCGCCGCCCTCGAAATATCCAAGATGATTATGAACAAATTGAAACTTAAAGTACACACAGCCATCCTCGATTACTGCCAGCGGTCGGGTCGACATATTGCTTCCAAGACCGACGTCGAACAGGCGATTGCCTGCGGCAGAAAAGCGGTCGAGCTCGCTGCCGAGGGGAAAAACGGCTTTATGCCGATCATCGTGCGCGACAGCGACAATCCCTACAAGTGGCATATCGGCGAGACGGACATTGCCAACATTGCCAACAAAGAAAAGCCGGTGCCGGATGAATTCATTCGCGAAGACGGTTTTCACATTACCGAGGCATTTCGGCGTTACGCTTTGCCGCTCATTGAGGGCGAGGACTATCCGCCGTACGTCAACGGCCTGCCGGCTTACGTTCGCTTGAAAAATCTGCTGATTCCTAAAAAGCTAAGCTAAAGACGAGTCGGGCTCCGCTTGCGGAGCCTTTTTTATTTGGGGAAATGGGGAATTTAACCTGGAGGTGCAGGCATGAAAAAAATACTCATCGCTTTGTCGATTGGTCTTTTATTGAGCTGCGGCAAAGAGCAATCATCTGTACGCGGCAAAGCTTCTGCCGCCTTGAACAGTCATCCTTTGGTAGAAGCCTACACCTCGGGTTTTGTCGGACGCACATCGACCATTCGGGTGGTTTTTGTCACCGACCTCGTCGACAGCAGCCGGGTGAATACGCTCATTCAGCCCAGTCCTTTTACTTTTTCGCCCAAACTATCGGGGGAAGCCTATTGGGCTGACCGCCGGACGATCGAATTTCGGCCGCGAGGTCGGCTCGCTGCAGGGGTTACCTACCAGGCCGAATTCGATCCGCGCCGGCTTTCGGAGGTCGATTTGGGCGATGCGGTTTTTTCTTTTCGCTTCAGCACCATCGTCCCGGCTATGGAAGTGCACCCGGAGGGTTTCATCATCGAGGGGGATCGGCTGCAGTTCGAAGGCCGCGTCAGCTTATCCGAGATCGCCGACATCGATGATCCTCTATCGCTCCTTAAGGCGCGACTGGGAAACAAAGAATTACCGCTGCAGCGCGAAGGAGAAGACCGCCGCGCATTTCGATTTCGCGTTACGGACATTCAGCGCGCGGAAAAGCCGATGACGCTTTTCATTAGTTGGGATGGCAAAACCGCCGGCATCGAGGGGCGCGGCGCTTTAGAGATTCCGGTACCGGCTAAAAGCGCTTTCGAGCTCCTCTCGGCGCGCGCCGTTCAGGAAGAGGGGGAATTTATCGAATTGCGTTTTTCTCAAGCGCTGCAAAGCAGAAATTTTACCGGCCTGGTTCAAGTAGACGGCTCGGATAATCTGCGCTTTTCCGCCGATCGCAATGTGCTGCGGATTTACGGTGAAGAGCCGTTTGCCGTCGGCGAACACATCGTCACAATTCATCCAGCCTTCACCAGTGCCGAGGGCAAACGGCTTGAGCGGAAAACCATGCGCACGGTGGCCTTTGCGGAACGCAAACCTTCGGTCCGTTTTCTCGGCAAAGGCGTCATCCTGCCGACAACGCAGGGGGCCACTTTGCCGATCGAGGCTGTCAACCTGTCTTCTATTTTGGTGACGGCCGTGCGCATTCCAACGGAAAACGTGCCGCAATTTTTGCAGGTCAACGATTTGGGCGGCGAACAGGAATTGCGCCGCGTCGGCCGCGAGGTATGGAAACGCCGCGTCGATCTGACGACGCCGGAAGACGCGGGCAGCCGGCGTTACGGGCTGGACTTGACGCCGCTGATTAAAAACGCACCTACCGGCTTGTATCGGCTGACATTGTCTTTTCGCAGACCGCAGATCATCTATCCCTGCGCCGAGGGCGCGAAATATGAAAAGCTCGACGAGTCTCTTGCCGATTGGGATGATGAGGAAAGGTGGGAATATGAGGGGTTCGGAGATTTTGACTGGAGCGAGTTCTATGCCCGTCGGTTCGATCCTTGTCATCCGGCTTATTATTACCCCTTTTGGGACCACAACGTGACCGTATCTCAAAATGTACTGATTTCCGACATTGGGTTGACGGCCAAAATGGGAACCGATACGCTTTGGGTTGCGGCTGCCGATCTCAAAAGCACAGCCCCGCTGGGCGGCGTAAAACTGACGGTCTTGAACTATCAGCGCGGCGTGATCGCTTCCGGCAGCACGGACGGTGACGGCCTAGCCCGCATTCCCTGTCCCCGTAAGCCGTTTCTCCTGGTCGGCGAATACAAAGGTCAGTTCTCTTACCTCAAACTCAACGACGGCTCGGTGCTTTCTCTAAGCCGATTCGACGTCGGCGGCGAGCGGCCGGTCAAGGGTATGCGCGGCTTTCTCTATACGGAGCGCGGCGTCCGGCGTCCCGGCGATCCAATCTATGTGACGCTCATACTTTGGCCCGACGGCCGTCCACCTGAAGAACATCCTGCTGTTCTTGAGCTGATCGATCCACGCGGCCGCACGGTTGCCTCCGCCGCGCAAAAGTCCGTGGACGGCTTTTACAGTTTCAAACTCGCCACGAGTCCCGACGCCCCGACCGGCAACTGGACCGCACGATGCACGGTCGGCGGCGCCGTTTTCCATAAGACGCTCAAAATCGAGACCGTGATGCCCAATCGTCTGGAGGCCCAGCTCGATTTCGGCGACCGGGAGGCGCTCAACTTCGAACCGACGTCTTTGCGGCTTTCTGCACGCTGGCTTTTCGGCGCCAAAGCCTCCGGACTCAAGGCCAAAGTCGAACTGCGACTGACGCCGCAGCCGACGCGCTTTTCAGCCTTTCCCTCTTACACTTTTGATAATCCTGCTGC
>JAPDPN010000056.1:15821-17956 GCA_034506455.1 Candidatus Zhuqueibacterota bacterium
GGAGGACACACTTCCGGGCGTGTCCTCTATTTCGATCAGCCGGAGTGGTTCGGGCGAAGCCGCGCCGATGGAAGCGAGGGCGCCGCAATGCTGGTCTTTACATCCGACAAGCCTTCCTACCGAATCGGTGAAAAAGCAATGCTGACCATACCGACTTCTTCCGTCGGTCGAGGCCTTGTTACCTTGGAATCCGGCGAAAAGATTCTTCATGCCGAATGGTTTGAGCCGAAAGGCGATCGGTTTAAATACAGCTTTAAGGTTACGCCCAGTATGGCGCCGACGGTCTATGCTTCAGTCAGCCTTCTGCAGCCTCATCTGCAGACCGCCAACGACCTGCCGATTCGCCTATACGGCGTCATCCCTATTTCTGTGGTCGATCCGCAGACTCGGCTCAAACCGATCATTGCCTGCGACGACGAAATCGAGCCGGAAACACCGGTAAAGCTGGAAATCCGCGAAGCGGAAGGCCGCGCCATGACCTACACTTTGGCTCTTGTCGATCAAGGTCTTCTCGATCTGACGCGCTTTACCACGCCCGATCCCTGGCAGTACTTTTACGGTCGTACGGGTCTTGCCGTGAAAACGTGGGACCTTTATGACTGGGTGATCGGCGCTTACGGCGGCAGGCTTGAACGGCTTCTCGGCATCGGCGGCGGCGAGACCGTGGAAATTGAGGGCGGCTACCAGGCAAACCGTTTCCCGCCGTTGGTGCTTTTCGAAGGTCCTTTCCGCTTGAAAAAGGGGGAAAGCCGAACCCATACGCTTACGCTGCCGATGTATGTCGGCGCGGCGCGCATCATGGTCGTCGCCGGATCGGGACGCGCTTTCGGCGCAACCGATAAACGCGTGACGGTGCGCAAATCGCTGACCTTGATTTCCGCCCCGCCGCGCGGATTGAGCGTGCAGGAAGAGGCCGGCGTACCGGTGACGGTGTTTGTTGATGATCCGGGGATCAAGCAGGTTCAGGTTAAAATGCGCGTTGAAGGCGCGGCCAAAATCATCGGCGAACCTCTGCGGACGATCGAATTCCGCAAACCCGGTGAACAGACCGTGGCCTTTAGCGTCGGCGCGGGAGAAGTGCCCGGAGTCGCGAGACTGATCCTCGAAGCCGAAGGCGGCGGCAAAACCGCTCACGAGACCGTCGAGCTGCCGGTACGCAATCCCATGCAGCCCGCAACGACTTCCACTTCTTCGTTTCTCCAACCGCAGGCGCGCTGGTCTCCCGACCTCCGGCTTCCGGGCAAGGAGGGGACAAACCGCCTGGTTGTCGAGTTGTCGCACATTCCGCCTCTCGATCTCAGTCGTCATCTCGGCTATTTGACCCGCTATCCGCACGGCTGCGTCGAGCAGATCACTTCGGCCGTCTTTCCGCAGCTCTACCTCTACCGGCTGCTTGAGCTTTCGGAGGCGCAGCTCAAGGAAATAGACGGCAACATCCGTGCGGCATTGAGAAAAGTGGCGGGATTTCAGGCGGCAAGCGGCGGCTTTGCCTTTTGGCCGGGACAGGATCAGGCGGATGAGGCCTGCACCAACTATGTCGTATCTTTTCTGCTCGCGGCGCAAAAACTCGGTTACGCGCCTTCGGGTCAGATGGTGGAGGACGCTCTCGCCTTTCAGCAAAAAACAGCGCGCACCTGGAGACCGGTCGATGAAGCTTCGCTTCTCGTACAGGCCGATCGACTGTATACGCTTGCCGCGGCAGGCCGAGCCGATTTGGCTTCCATGAATCGGTTGAAAGAACTGAGCGACCTGACTTCGACCAGCAAATGGCGGTTAGCCGCAGCTTACCTGTTGGCGGGACAGGAGGAGGCGGCCAGGCAGCTGATCCAGACTCC
The DNA here is from genome assembly GCA_034506455.1 of Candidatus Zhuqueibacterota bacterium. GTDB lineage: Bacteria > Zhuqueibacterota > Zhuqueibacteria > Residuimicrobiales > Krinioviventaceae > Fontimicrobium_A. Next base: position 17,657 of record JAPDPN010000056.1, read on the forward strand.
TTCTCGAATTCCATACTATCGGGAATCGGGGCAACCGTTCGGCTCCGAGCTCTATCATAAAGCCCTGATGCTGCAAACCGCGACGTTGCTGCGCGACCGTTCCAAGGCCTCGGCTCTGGCGGAAGAGATTGCCGCCGCTTTGAGCAGCGAAGAGTGGCACAGCACCTATGCGTTATCCTCGGCCTTGAGCGCCGTGGCCGAATTTGCGGGACTGCAGGAAAAGAGCGCTCCGGTGATCAAATGCACGCTGACGATTGACGGCCGCGTCGTCAAACTACAGGGAGAAAAACCGCTCCTCCG
>JAPDPN010000057.1:0-3438 GCA_034506455.1 Candidatus Zhuqueibacterota bacterium
CCGCGCTTCAGCCGAAGCGGACGTTACTATTTTGACCGCTTTTCCTCTGCATCCTCTCTTCCCGGCCTCACGCTGCGGCGCGACGATCGAGTTCTCGCGACGGTTGCACCGGCACGGCCCGAACTGCTCGATTCCCTCGACCTTTGCTTTCCCGAATTTTTGACCTTGCGCGCGCGCGACGGCTTTCCGCTGCCGGCAATGATCTACAAGCCGAAGGATTTCGATCCGCAAAAGAAATATCCGGTCATTTTCTATGTATACGGCGGCCCCTCGGCGCCGATCGTGGTCGATCAGTGGAATCGCGGCATCTATTTCTATCAAATGCTGCTCGATGCCGGTTATTTGGTCATGTCGTTCGACAACCGCGCTTCGGCCTATATCGGCAAAAAGGTCGTCAAGTCGCTCAACGGCCGCGTGATGGGACAAGTGGAGCTGGATGATTTATCGGATGCAGTGTGCGAGGTCTGTTCCTGGCCCTTTGTCGATCCTCAGAGGTTGGGTATATACGGCGCCAGCGGCGGGGGAACGTATACCCTGCTGGCAATGACCCGCACCGAGTTGTTCAAAGCCGGTATCTCGCGCGCCCCGGTCACCGATTGGCATTTTTACGACACCAAATTCACTGAATTGATCATGAAGCGCCCGCAGGACAATCCCGACGGTTACGCCGAAACCTCGTTGGTTGCCGCGGCCAAGAATCTGCACGGCCGTTTGCTGCTCATTCACGGCACCTTCGATGATAATGTTCACATTCAAAACACCTGGGCTTTTGCCGAAGAGCTGATCAAAGCGGGCAAAGTGTTCGATATGATGATTTATCCCATGCGCAAACACGGTATTCACGATCGGGAAGGGCGTAAGCATCTCTATCTGCTTATGCTGGATTTTTGGAAAAGGAATTTATAGAGGTCGCTATGGCTTACGAAGCGCTTAAACACCGCGTTTATGAAGCAAATATGGAACTGCCGCGTGCGGGAGTGGTGATCTTTAACTTTGGCAATGTCAGCGCCGTGGATCGGCAGGCAGGTGTCGTGGCCATTAAACCGAGCGGCGTGATGTACAACGACTTAAAGCCCGAGGATATCGTGGTCGTCGATCTGGACGGCCGCGTCGTCGAAGGGAGGCTCAAACCTTCGTCCGACACCAAGACGCACCTGGTGCTTTATCGTCACTTTGCAAACATCGGCGGTGTAGTGCATACGCATAGCCTTTACGCCGTGGCCTGGGCGCAGGCCTGCCGCGCAATTCCGGTCTATGGAACGACGCATGCCGACCATCTGCATGTCGATATTCCGGTGACCGAGATCATGTCGGACGAAGCCATCGAGCGCGACTATGAGGAAGAAACCGGCCTGCAGATCGTGCACGCCTTTCAAAATCTTTCGCCGGATGAAGTGCCGATGGTGCTCGTGGCCGGCCATGGACCGTTTACCTGGGGTCCGACGCCGGAAAAGGCCGTCTATCATGCCGTCATTCTGGAGGAATTGGCAAAAATGGCGCTGTTCACCGAGCAAGTGAACCCTGCCGTCATGCGCTTGAAAGAAAAGTTGATTCAAAAACACTATCAACGCAAGCACGGGCCGAACGCCTACTACGGACAGCGTTAAGGCTGCCGGGGAAGATTAACATGAAACGTTTATTATTCGTTTTCCTTTGCTTTTGCTTTGCAGGTTCGATTTACGCGCATGAATTCAATGCAGGTTATCGCGGCGAGTATCTGAACCGCATCGCCTTTCCGCTCGGCGGCATCGGCGCCGGTATGATAGCCCTCGAAGGGACCGGCGCATTGTCGCACGTCTCGCTGCGTCATCACCCGGATGTGTTTAATGAACCGTTTACCTTTGCCGCCGTCTGCGTCAAAGGGGTAAGGAACGGTGCCAAGGTATTGGAGGGGCCGGTGCCCTCCTGGAAAGTTTTCGGCAGGCCGAATACCGGCAACGGCGGCGGCAACGCACCCTATGCTCTGCCTCGGTTCGAGGAAGCCGAATTTCTTGCCCGTTTTCCCTTTGCCGAGATTTCACTGCGCGACAACGACCTGCCTCTCCAAGTGACGGTATGCGGCTGGAGTCCTTTTATTCCTTCCGATGCAGATAATTCCAGCCTGCCGGTTGCCGCATTAGAGTACACTTTCCGAAACACTGCGAATGAGACGATCGACGTCGTTTTCTCTTTCCACGGCAAAAATTTGATGCGGATCCCCATTCCGAGCGAGTGGGGCGGCACTTTCGAACCGGGGGACTCGGTGTTGCCTTTTCCGAACGGCTTTATTTTTCACCAGAACGCTTTGGAGGGCAAACCCCACGCACAGGGCGATTTTGCCGTTTTCGTTGAAGGCGATCGCGCGGTCATCGACCATTGCTGGTTTCGCGGCGGATGGTTCGATCCGCTTACCGTTACCTGGAAAACGGTGATGAACGGCGAAACTCGTGAACGGCCGCTGATCGAAGGTTCGGCGCCGGGCGCTTCCCTTTATGTCCCCTTTCGTCTTGCTCAAAACGAGAGCAAGACCATCCGACTCTTATTCGCCTGGTATGTTCCCTTTTCCGATCTGCGCGCCGGTTCACTGCAGAATGCACCGAATAGTCCGGCTTACCGTCCCTGGTATGCCTCGCGCTTTAACTCTGTCTCCGAGGTTGCGGCATTTTGGCGCGACAACTATTTCGGGCTGCGCCGACGCAGCGCTCTATTTCGCGATGCCTTTTACAGTACTACTTTGCCGTCGGAAGTGGTTGAAGCCGTTGCTGCCAATTTGACGATCCTCAAATCGCCGACCGTGTTGCGACAATTCGACGGCCGGCTGTGGGCATGGGAAGGCTGCCATGACCTCGGCGGCTGCTGTTACGGTTCCTGCACACACGTATGGAACTACGCCCAGGCAATCGCGCATCTTTTTCCCAACTTGGAGCGGACACTGCGCGAAACGGAATTTTTTGTCAGCCAAAACAGCGACGGCCACCAGACTTTTCGCGCCAACCTGCCGATCTCGACGCCCGAGCATAGTTTCTACGCCGCCGCCGACGGGCAGCTCGGCGGCATCATCAAGGTCTACCGCGAATGGCGGATCAGCGGCGATACCGATTGGCTGCGCAAGCTGTGGCCGCAGGTGCGCGCCTCCCTCGGATACTGCATCCGCACCTGGGATCCCCGTCGGCGCGGCGTCATCGAAGAGCCGCATCACAACACCTACGACATCGAGTTCTGGGGTCCGGAACCGCTCGGCACGACTTTTTATTTGGGCGCCCTGCGGGCGGCAACCCTGATGGCGCAGGCCCTCGGCGAGAACTCTAGCGAGTATGAAAGACTCTATCAACGCGGTCGCAAAGTCTTGGAAACCGAGCTTTTCAACGGTGAGTATTTCTTTCAAAAGGTGGTTTGGCAGGGCCTTCAGGCCAAGAGTCCCGTTGAAATGGCAAAGGACACCTGGACGGTCGATTACTC
>JAPDPN010000057.1:3538-15438 GCA_034506455.1 Candidatus Zhuqueibacterota bacterium
AGCGAAGGAGACCTTCCTGTCCGACATATCATAATCGAAGACGAGGCGAAATGATCAAGCAGCTGATAATAACGTCGGCGGTAGGAGCGATTTTGCTTATCGGAGTCGCAAGACCGCAGGCGGCACAAACACAAACGGATGCCGGAGCGCGCTTAAAGAGCAAGGTTGCGGCCATCGTTTTAAAGGATGGGAGGGTTCTTCGCGGGCGGATCGTAAAGGTCCAGCGCATCGGTATTCTTTTCGATCCCCAACGCAGCAGCCCTTTTTACGACCCCCCGCCGCAAGTTATTCCTCTTGGATCGATAAGCCAAATGCAGGACGCTGCCGGCCGCGTCGTTTGGCGAAACCCCGCGATCGTAAAGGCATCCAAAACGCCGCCGAAGATCAAATATAAGGGCGCCTTTTCAGTCGATGCCGGTCCCGCCTTTTATCTTCGCTCTGTTCGCCAACCGTTCTCCGCTCCAAATTGGCAGAATTGGAAAGAGACCATGCGGACCGGTACTGGCTTTAAAGCGGAAGGAATGATGCTTTTGCGGAGAAAGTACGGTATTGGCGCAGCCTATGAGCATCGCGGAACAACGGCCAATTATACGGGGATCTTGTGGGTTGGCGGCACGGGGGTGCAGCAAATCCGCAAGTCAAAGATAGGACTCGATGTTTATTGGCTTAAGGGATACTTTTGGCAGCCGGTATCAAAGATTCTTTGGGTGCACCTCGATTCCGGTGTCGGCATGGCGTCGTTCTCCGCCGAACCGCTTGCCGAGGAGCGGGTGAAACTGAACGCGCCGGTATTTTCTGCAGGTGCAGGCGCCGATCTTTTCCTGACCAGAGAGACCGCTTTTGCGGCAGGATTCAACTTTCTTTTCGGCCAAGTCGGAAAAGAATCCTTGGGCAGCACGCGGGTGCAATTTCAACATGGTCTAACTCAGTTTGCGGTGTATGCCGGATTGAAAATCTGGTTCTAAAAAATGCGATGACTCTATCGGCGGCGATTTTGCGAAAGACGTTTCGCGTTTGCAAAGACATGATGAGATGGAGGTAAAATGATGCAGCGAATGATGATGGTGATATGCCTTATCGCAGGGGCGTTGTTATCTGCAAGTGCGCTCCGAGCGGCTGTTAAGGTGACCGATTTAAGGTGCGAATATAAAGTGAACCCGATCGGCATTGACGTCGAAAAGCCGCGGCTGAGTTGGAAGATTCAGTCGGATCGTCCGGATCGACGCAACATCCGCCAAAAAGCTTACGAGATTCGCGTGGCCGCTTCGCCGGAAGAGCTTGCAAGCGGAAAACGTCTGGTCTGGCAAACCGGCAAGATCATGTCCGATCAATCGGTGCACGTTGGTTATCGCGGGCCGGCGCCGCTTTCGCGGCAGAGATTTTATTGGCAAGTGAGAGTGTGGGACGAAAAGAATGTTCCCTCGCAATGGAGTGAGCCGGCTTTCTGGGAAATGGGTCTGCTCAATAAAAGCGACTGGAAAGCGAAATGGATTCGCGCCGACCTGCAGGAAAATCCCGAGGTTTCGTCGCCTGCCAACCTGCTGCGCAAAGAGTTCAAGCTCAAGGGACAAATCAAATCAGCCCGCGCCTACATCACCAGCTTGGGACTCTATGAGGCGGAACTGAACGGCAAAAAGATCGGCGATGAGCTATTGACGCCCGGATGGACTGCCTACCAGGATCATATCCAATACCAGACCTACGATGTGACCTTTTTGCTGAAAGCGGGCGAAAACGCTGTCGGCGTCACTTTGGGCGACGGGTGGTATCGCGGCAACATCGGCTGGCAGGGTAATCGAAATACTTATGGTGATAAACTCGCCCTGCTCTTTCAGCTCGAGGTGCTTTACAGCGACGGCAGCCGCGAGATCATCGTCTCGGATGAATCGTGGAAGTCTTCCACCGGCCCCATTCTGATGTCGGACATCTACAACGGCGAGACCTACGATGCACGATTGGAAAAGAGCGGCTGGACTTTGCCCCGCTATGACGATCGCAGTTGGGGCGGAGTCGTTGAAATGCCGGCTCCCAACGCACGACTGGTGGCGCCGGCCGGACCGCCCGTGCGGGCGATCGAAGAGATCAAGCCGGTCAAGATTTTCAAAACGCCCAAAGGAGAGACCGTGGTGGATATGGGACAGAATATGGTCGGCCATCTGCGGGTTAAAGTTCAAGGGCCGGCAGGAACCACGGTGATCATCCGCCACGCCGAAGTGCTCGACAAAGAAGGAAATTTCTATACGGAAAATCTTCGTTCCGCTAAACAGACTATAACCTATACTCTCAAGGGCAAGGGCGTCGAGGTTTTCGAGCCGCATTTTACTTTTCAAGGCTTCCGTTATGCAGCGGTAGAAGGCTGGCCCGGCGAATTAACATTGGATGCCCTGACCGGAATCGTAGTCCATTCGGATATGGAGCCGAGCGGCGATTTCAGCTGTTCCAATGATATGATCAATCAGCTGCAGCACAATATTCGCTGGGGGCAAAAAGGGAATTTCGTCGATGTGCCGACCGATTGTCCGCAGCGCGACGAACGACTGGGATGGACAGGCGACGCCCAAGTCTTTGCGCCGACGGCCTGCTTTAATTTCAATACCGCAGCCTTTTATACGAAATGGCTCAAAGATTTTACCGCCGATCAGCAGGCGGAAGGGCAAATTCCTCATGTAGTGCCCGATGTCCTTTCCATCAAGCGCGGCAAACGCGGTGAGTCCGCCTCGGCCGGTTGGGCCGATGCCGCGGTCATCGTGCCTTGGACCGTGTACTTGGCCTTCGGCGATGTCGGCATCCTCGAAAAACAATACGACTGCATGAAGGGATGGGTCGATTACATGGCTGCGCGTGCCGGCGAAAAGATGCTTTGGGACTCTGATTTTACCTTCGGTGATTGGCTCGCGTTTGCCACGGACCGCTCCGATTATCCGGGTGCCGCCACCGACAAAACGCTCATTTGCCAAGCCTATTTTGCCCGCTCCACCGAGCTGCTTCAGAAAGCCGCTGCCGTTCTCGGCAAAACCGAGGATGCCGCCAAGTATGCCGCCCTGCATGCGCGCATCAAAAAAGTGTTTCAGGATGAATTCGTAACCCCGAACGGCCGTTTGGTTTCTCATACCCAGACCGCTTATGCTCTGGCGCTCGCCTTTAATCTTTTGCCTGATGAGCTGAAACCTATTGCCGCCAAACATCTGGCCGATGACGTCAATCGTTTCCGCCATATCACCACAGGCTTTTTAGGAACTCCGGTCATCTGTCATGTCCTTAGCGCCTACGGGTACGAAGATGAAGCGTTTATGCTTCTCAATCGTACCGAATATCCATCCTGGCTTTATCCTATCACCAAAGGCGCGACGACGATCTGGGAACGGTGGGACGGTATCAAACCGGACGGCAGTTTTCAAAATCCCGGCATGAATTCTTTTAATCATTACGCCTACGGCGCCATAGGCGAGTGGCTATATCGCTATGTTGCCGGCATCGAGATCGATGAGCAGGCGCCCGGATATAAACATGTCATCATTCAACCGCACCCAGGCGGCGGTTTGACGTGGGCGAGAGCCGAACATGAATCGATGTACGGCAAGATTGTCTCTTCTTGGAAATTGCAGGACGGCAAAATGCTGCTGGAAGTGGTTGTGCCGCCGAATACAACGGCAACGGTAATTCTACCGAAAATTGCGCCTGAACAGGTGATGGAACAAGGCAAGCGCTTACGGGATATAAAAGGTGTCCTTGGGTTTGAGCAAAAAGATCAAAAATTGGTGATACGAATCGGCTCAGGATCTTATCAGTTCAGCGCAAGGTTGTAATTGCTTATTAAAAAAGGCGGGCGGCACCTATTGAAAGGGCTGTCCGCCTTATCTTAGTGAGCAGATGCTGATGGATTAGATTCAACTTGCTATTGTGTTTCAGAAACAGTCGATCCTATCAAATCAAATGGTAAACAATTAGGAGCAGGTATTCATGGGTTTTGCCGCTAAACTTTCCAAAGCAGCCGCTTTGTTCATGCGGGGGAATTTCAGTGCGATACAGGCCAAACTGGCCGAGGCGACAGGCATCGAAAGTATGATACCGCCGCCTTATTCGATGATGATCGAGCCGACCAATGCCTGCAATTTGCACTGCCCAACATGTCCGACCGGTGCCGGCACAATGAACCGCCCCCGCCGCATGATGACGTTGGAAGAATTTCGCCGCATTATCGATCAGGTGAAGGAGCACGTCCATTTTCTTTATTTATGGAATTTCGGCGAACCTTTTATGAATAAGGACATTTTAGAAATGATCCGTTATGCTGTTCAAGCCGGCATGGAAGTCAAGATCAGCACCAACGGCGAGTTCTTTAAATCGGTCGACTATTGCAAAGAGATCGTCAAAACCGGCTTGCAGCATCTGATCATCGCTTTGGACGGCGGCGACAATGAAACTTTGCGTATTTTCCGCAGGGGCTCCAATTTTGAAAAGATTATTGCCGGCTTTCATTATATGCATCAAGCAAAACAGGAATTGAATTCCAAGCTTCCCAAAATCGAGCTGCAATATATCGTCATGAAGCATAATGAACACCAACGTGAACATATGCAAAAGTTGGCCAAAGAGCTGCATGTTGATATCTTCTGCGAGAAAACTGTAGGCATCAGTGCTAACGATCCTAATTTCCAACAAATGGCGGAAACCTATTTGCCCACTGATCTTTCTCTGAGTCGTTATTACAAAACGGCGGACGGCAAGTTTCACGTAAAAGGCAGGGTGCCTAATAGATGCCATTGGCTCTATACCAGCATGACGATCAATTCTGACGGCTCCGTAGTTCCCTGCTGCTACGACCGCTTTTCAGAACACATCATGGGCAATGTATTCGAGGATGATGTTTTGACGATTTGGCGGAGTAATAAATATCAGGCTTTTCGTCGCGCCATTCGGAAAAATCGTTCAAAAATTCCGCTTTGCAACGCCTGTTATGAAGGCCGATACCATATCAGCAGAAAACGCGGCGTTGAGTGAACGTTAAGTGACTGAAAAAATATCGGTAAAGCAGGTTTAAACAGTCAAGCGCCTGTTTTACTGCTTTGCATGTTAACAAAAAACATTTTCGGTCATTTTAACTTTTTCATGGAGGTTGCCATGAAGACTTTCAACGCTTTCATCCTGTTTTTCTGCACCGCTTTATCGGCGCAGATCAGCGTCGTACATCAGATTCAGCCCGAGGCCGCAGCGCCGGGCGACAGCGTCACGGCATGGGTCGAGTTTACCGGAGTCGACAGTTTGAAGCAGGTGTTGATCATCCCGCGGGAATATGCCTATGATATCGACGAACCATTTCCGTTGCAGCGAGATACGACCTCGACAAAAGAGCGCTGGATCATTCAGGTACAGGTTCCATACGAAACTCCCTATGGAGCCGTCAATCTTGAAATCCGCGCTATTGATAAAAACGATCGCGAAATTGTGATCGAAGAGTACAAGGATCAGCAGTTCGGAAAAGCCGGATTGATGAAATTTGAAGTTCGCTGAAAGCCGGCATCACAGAGCGACATTCTATAGGCTGCTTTTTTCGGAGTCCGGATGCGTTTACGTACCATCAGTGTCCTTTTTTTTCTCCCTTTCCTTGTCTTGGCGGCATGCAGGTTAAAATCAAAACCAAAGGAAGGGGCGCGCGTTGTTGCCGTCGCCGTAACAAAGGTAGAGCACCAAACTGTTTCTTTTCCGATTCGGGTCACTGGTCAGACCGCCTGTGACCGCACCATGCGGCTGTCCTTCAAGACCGGCGGCTATTTGCTCTTCTTGGCTGAGGAAGGAGCTGTTCGTCGCGGCGAGGTGCTGGCGCAGCTGGATACGACCGAGATCGCTGCGCAGGTTCGGCAGGCGAGGCAGGCATTCGAGAAGACGCAGCGCGACTATCATCGTGCTTCTACTCTTTACGAAGGCGGCGGCGCCGCTCGCGAACAGCTTCAGAACGCCGAGACCGCTTTGAACGTCGCCGCTGCAGCGCTGCAGGCCGCCGAATTCAACTTGATTCATTCCACGATCCGCGCGCCTGAAAACGGATGGGTATTGAAACGTTTAGCCGAAGCAGGAGAACTGATCGGACCGGGCATTCCGGTTATCTATTTCGGCTCCGGCAGCGTGCGTCTTGTCCAGGCCGCCTTAGCCGACCGAGACATCCTGCGAATAGGTATCGGCGACTCGGCCGAAATCGTCTTTGACGCGCTGCCGGGGATTCGATGCACGGGCCGCGTGACGAAGGTTTCGCCCATGGTGGATCCCCAAACAGGCTTGTGGGATATTCAGGTAACCTTGGTGAAGCCGCCGGTATCTCTGCCGGTCGGCTTGACGGCGCAAATATCCCTTTTCCCCGCCTCTAAAGGCGCTGCAGCGGTTGTCCCGCTGGAGGCCGTTGTTGAAGCGGACGGTGATCATGGCGCCGTATTCACGGTAGAGGGCGCTGCGGCGCGGCGAATTCCCGTGACCTTGGGACCGATTTTCGGCGATCGAATTGTTGTAACCGACGGCCTTCGAAATGTTGAGCGCGTCGTCACCCTTGGCGCCGGGCTACTGCGCGACGGCGACCCGGTTCGTCTGATACAGTCGACCAACCAATAGTATCCCATTTTTAAAAGATCCTCTTACTCGAGTTCGACTATGCGCCTTCCGCATTGGGCTATTGAGCATCATCAGTTTACACTGGTCATCGTCCTCATTCTGGCGGTAGCAGGAGTTTTTTCATTCTTGACCATGCCGCGGGCAGAAGATCCCGCCGTTACGCCGCCCGGAGCCAGCGTCATTGTGGTCTATCCCGGCGCTTCGCCTTACGATATCGAGCAGCTCATTGTCGAGCCGGTTGAGCGGGCTCTTAATGAACTGCAGGACGTTAAACGGATCAGCGCTGCGGCCGAGGACGGCATCGGTACGATCAGCGTCGAGTTTTTCTTCGGTGTGGATCCGGAGGACAAATACGCACAGGTGGTGCAAAAGATCAATTCCATCCGCAACGAGTTGCCCGAGGATCTCTTTTCGATCGAGTTGTACAAATGGACGATTACCGACGTCAATATTCTACAACTGGCGCTGGTTTCCGAGGAGAGCTACCATCGCTTGGAAAAGATCGCCGAAGATCTGCGCAAGCGTTTGGAGCGTGTCTCCGGCGTCGGCAAAGTCGAGATATGGGCGCTGCCGCGCCGACAGGTGCGCATTGCCGTAGATTTGGCCGAGTTGGCGGCGAAAAAGCTTCCGCTTAGTCGCGTGACCGCAGCCGTCGCTTCCGCAAATCAAACCCTTCCGGGCGGTTACCTGGACATCGGTCGCAAACGATTCAGCATTCAGCTTTCCGGCGCCTTTGCCGGACTCGAGGATATTCGGCGGACCGTGGTTTCTTCAGCCGGTGGAAAAACAGTCCTTCTTCAGGACGTCGCCGAGGTGTCATGGGCCGATGAGGATCCTACTTATCTGGCGCGAGTAGACGGCCGCCGCGCGGTTTTTATCACGGTTCAGCAAAAGCCGGAGACGAACATTTTCAACGTCCGGAAAGGCATCGAAGCGGTTCTTCGCGATTTTTCCGCACGAGAATTGCCTTCGAGCGTTGAACTGGTCACCGTTTTCGATCAATCGATCAGCGTCGCCTCTCGACTCAATTCCTTTTTCATCAGTCTGCTGCAGGGACTCTTTCTCGTCGGCCTGGTGATGACGCTCAGCGTCAGCCTGCGCGCTTCGTTGATCGTGATGACGGTTATTCCGCTTTCGGTGTTGATCGGCATTACGCTGGTCGATCTTTCGGGCTACGGCCTGCAGCAGATGACCATTGCCGGCCTTATTATCGCCCTCGGTATGCTTGTAGACAATGCGATCGTGGTAACCGTGAACGCCGCGCGCTTTTTGCGGCTGGGTGTCGACCGTTTGCGCGCCCCTGCCGAGGCCACGGCTCAAGTCGGCTGGGCCATCGCCGGATCGACGGCTACCACGGTACTCGCCTTTCTGCCGATGATGCTCATGAAGGACAAAACCGGCGACTATATCCGCAGCATGCCGTTGATTGTCATCTGCACGCTGACCGCTTCGCTGCTTTTGGCGCTGACCTTTACGCCTTTTTTGTGCAGTCGACTGCTCAAGACGGAAAGCGAAGAAAAACTTCCTCTACATCGACTGGTCGACCGATTCGTGGAGACGATCTATCGCCGCGCTCTTAAACGCACTTTGCAGAGGCCGAAGCGCATCGTCGCTTTTGCCGCAGCATCGCTGATTGCCTCGCTGGCGCTCTTTCCGTTGATCGGCATCAGCTTTTTCCCGAAAGCCGAAAAGCCGCAGTTTATGATCGACATCAACACGCCGCCGGGAACCAATCTTCAGGAAACCGATCGGATTGCCCGACAGGTGGAAAAGATCCTTGCAGAGACGCCGCAGGTTTTGCTGTATGCCGCCAACATCGGGCATGGAAATCCCCGCATTTACTATAATGTCTTTCCCAAACGCGAACACAGCACGAATGCGCAGATATTTGTGCGCCTCAAGTCGTGGGACCTGCGTTCCTTTTACGACCTTTTAGAGAATCTGCGCCGAGAGCTGGCGGCAATTCCGGGCGCCAAGATCGAGGTCAAAGAGTTCGAACAGGGGCCGCCGGTGGACGCCCCTCTGGCGGTGCGCATCTCGGGCGACGAGATGGAGGTGCTCAAAGATCTTTCGCAGCAGGTCGAGGACGTTCTCCGCTCGGTTCCTGAAGCGCTGAATATCAACAATCCCCTTGCTTGGAATGGACTGCATCTCTATCTGCGAATTAATCGTGAGCAGGCCAGCAGGCTGGGCGTGCCGATCGCCGAAATCAACCGCACCGTTCGATTGGCGATCGCCGGTGCGACGGTCGGCCGCTTTCGCAATGAGCGCGGCGAAGCGTTCGATATCGTCTTTCGCCTCCCGCAGGGCAGTCAACTGCCGCCTGAGGAACTGCTCGAGCGCATTTTTGTCCCTTCGCTTTCCGGCAAAGCTGTGCCGCTTAAAAGTGTCGCGACTTTGGAGCTCAAGAGTTCGCCCCCGGCAATCCGCCACTACGGCCTCAAGCGTGTCAATACGCTCAGCGCCGACGTCGCTGCCGGCGCTTCCGTCGACCGAGTAACGCGCCGCATTTGGGAAAAGCTGCAGAGCATTCCTTTGCCGCCCGGTTATTCGATCTCGCTCGGCGGTGAATGGGAATCGCGCGGCGAATCGTTCGGCAGCATGACGCAATCCATTCTCCTGGCGCTTTTATGCATCTTTGCCGTTCTGGTTTTGGAATTCCGTTCCGCAGCTCAACCCTTCATCGTGTTCAGCGCCATACCCCTTTCGCTGATCGGCGCGCTTTGGGCACTTTTTCTTTCGGGAAACAGCTTTTCCTTCACCGCCTTTATCGGCTTGACGAGTCTGGTCGGTATTGTCGTCAATAATTCGATCATTCTTGTCGATTATACCAATCAGCTGCGCGAGCAGGGGAGAGAAGTGGACGAAGCGCTGCAGGAAGCCGGCGAAACACGTTTCCTGCCCGTCTTTTTGACTACCGCCACAACGATCGGCGGCCTGTTGCCTTTGGCCATGCGGGGCGGCACGCTGTGGGCGCCGATGAGCTGGACTCTTATCGGCGGGTTGACCGTTTCCACCGCTTTGACGCTGCTTGTTACACCTGCCTTGTACAAGCTGTTTTCGAGATCTGACTAGGGGAGTAAAAGTCTCTATCAAAGCGAATGCCGGCCGTCTCCTCGGCTCTTCACCTGGGCTTCAAGCAAAACCTGCAGCAAATGGAAGCAGAAAAACAAGCCGACGCCGATCAAACCGATGATCGCCCAGAGGGCGGTGCTGCTGTATTTTTCGTAGATCCGTCCGCCGATCAAAGGGGCAAAAATCATCGACAGAGAAAAAGTAAAGCTGTATAGCCCCATGGCGCCGCCGCGCCGCTCGTCCGGTGCCCGATTGGCGATGAATGCAGCGGATAAGGACATGGTCAGCATTTCGCCGAGCGTCCAAAGTAGAACGGTAAAGCAAAGCCAGAGGGGCGAGTGAAAAACCGGCGTCAGGGCAAACCCAAGGCAAATCATCAGCGACCCGTAGGCAATAATGGGCAGCGGATGCAGCTTTTCCAAATGAAGAACCAACGGCAATTCGCAAAGGGCTATCATAAGACCGTTTAACCCCATCAGAACGCCGATTTGATTTTCCACCAGGCCGATCTGATTTCTAAGATACAGCGGCCAAGTGCTGAAGAGCTGGAAAAACACCAAGCCGATGAAAAAGAGCAGAGCCAACATACCGAACAAGATCCCGTCCAAGTGTACAGACCGAGATTGAGCCCTCCTTGAGGTCTTTGAGCGATAAGAGGGCGTAAAAAAAGCAAGATAAAAACCGGCCAGGGCGCTGGACAATCCGTCGATATAAAAAAGGTAATGGTAATTTATACGCGCCAATAAGCCGCCGATCGTGGGGCCGATCGCAAAGCCGAGGTTAATAGCCAGGCGATTGAGCGCAAAGGCGCGTGCGCGTATTTCCGGCGGCGCGGCTTGGGCAGCCGCGGCATTGTTGGCGGGACGGAAAGCGTCGGCGGCAGCTGCCAGAAAAAAAGCAGTCACGGCAATTCCATAGACGTTGCTGATTATTGAAAGCAAAACGAAAAGAAATGCGGTTGAGAACAGGCTGAACAGTTGAACCTGCTTGGGGCCGATCGAATCCGACAGATACCCGCCGAGCATAGTGCCTGCCAGAGAACCCATGCCGTAAATGCTCAATATTTTGCCTGCTCCAGCCGGTGTAAGGCCGATTTGCTTCGTTAAATAAAGAGCAAGATACATGACCACCATGGAACCGGCTCGATTGATGAACAATGCGATCGAAAGATGGCGAACTTGGGCAGGAAGGCCGCTGAAAGCCCTTTGATAGGTTAGCAAAACTTTTTTCATTCAGGCAAAGTTTTCACGAGGGAAAAATTATTTCGAAAGGCTGATGAACAAAACGATGAGAAAGACCGCGCCGATAAAAGAGCCGATGACAGCTTCGTTTTGCCCGGGATAATAAATTTGCAATGACCATCCCAGCAGTCCAAATAAAAATGAACCCAGAACGCCGACCACCATGGTCATCAAAAAGCCGAAATTGACCTTGCCGGAAATAAAAAGTCTCGCAAAAGATGCTACGCCCAAACCGATGATCACCATCCAAATGAAACCGGATTCTTCTATACTCGGCAGGTCTTGTTTTTTTGCTGCGTGAGAGATCGCCAAAACCAACAGAGTCCCCATTCAGCCTCCTCTGTCGCTCATCTCTTTTGGGCTGCCAATATGCCCGCTTTTATTTGTTAAAATAAATTTAGAAACAAATTTATACAATTCAAAATAGAATTCCTGACTGTTTTCAGCTTGTACTGGTGAATGAGCGGGAATTTGCTTATTTTAAGTTCGAAAAATGGAAATCGTTTCATGAACTCCGTCGCGAAATTGCTGCAAATCGGTACGCTGTTGCTTGCATCGCAACCATTTATGGTGGCAAGTGAGGAAAGAGTCGGTTTTTGGGGAAAGAAAGAAGAATTTTTCTCTTCTTTTTCAACTGGGCCTCTAATTTTTAATGACACTACGGTCGTGTTTGTGTACCGAGGCGCAGCCGAATCGGTCAGTCTGGCCGGTGATTGGAACGGCTGGCAACCGCATAAAATGACCTTAGATCCCGCCTTATCTATTTGGTATGCTGTGTTCACTTTTCCTGCCAATGCCCGCCTGGACTATAAATTTGTCCTCAACGAAACTGATTGGATATTGGATCCTGCCAATCCATCCATCTGTAGGGGCGGATTCGGGGACAACTCTGAATTGGTCATGCCGCGCTATAAACGCGCCGAAGAGACCATTCCGCGATCGGACATTCCGACCGGAACCCTCGTTGATTCGACATGGTACAGT
>JAPDPN010000057.1:15538-17872 GCA_034506455.1 Candidatus Zhuqueibacterota bacterium
ATCCATCTGTAGGGGCGGATTCGGGGACAACTCTGAATTGGTCATGCCGCGCTATAAACGCGCCGAAGAGACCATTCCGCGATCGGACATTCCGACCGGAACCCTCGTTGATTCGACATGGTACAGTCGTTCACTGCAAAAACGACGAATTGTGCAGCTTTATTTTCCAGCCGCTTTTGAACGTCTTTCCGGCGATGTGCCTTTAGTCCTTTTTTTAGACGGTAAAGACTTTATACATTCCGGTTCCGCCAAGGTTATCTTGGATAATCTGATCGCTTTCGGAAAAATTCCGCCGCTGATCGCCGTATTCGATTCGCCCTTCGACCGCATCTCGGAATACGCCGGCCCTTCAATGGACGCGCTGGACGCCTATATCGTCTCAGAACTCCTTCCAAGAATTACGCACCTAACAAAGGTTAGCAATAATCCTGCCCAACGAGCGATCATCGGCGTTTCACTTTCTGCCGTCTTTGCCTCCCGCTTTGTGCAGAGACATCCGGACCAATTCGGATGTTGTGCTGCATTTTCTCCGGCCTATTGGTACGATGATCATAGAGTCTTTTCTGAAATCAAACAAGGTGAAATTGCGTCGATTCGTTTCTATCTTGATCGCGGCCTTTTCGAAAGCGATTCCATAGCCTGGGCGGACAGCATGAAGTACGTGCTCGAACAGAAAGGTGCGTCCGTTCGCTGGCGCGTTTGGCCGGAAGGTCACAGTTGGGGCAGTTGGAAGGCTCATCTTGATGAAGCCCTGGTCTATTTCTTTGCAGAGACAAAATAAGAAATCCTCAGACCGGCAAGATGTGTATGGACGAGTGCATAGAGAAATCTTTCAATAGTGCAGTTCTAATTTCCTTTTCATCAGGCAATTCATTTGCCGGAAGAGTTGATGTAAACAGAAAAACAGGTCGATGCGTCTTAAAAGCGGTTTAAAATATAAAGGAAACGATCGGTTTCCCGAAGCGGATGCCGAATTGGTGGAAGCCACCCGCAGCGGTAACGGCGCGGCCTTCGGCAAACTGGTCGAAAAATATCAGGATAAGCTGCTTTATTTGGCATACGACCTTTTAGGTGATTTCGACGAAGCCCGAGATGTGGCGCAGGAAGCTTTTATTCGCGCCTTCGAACGCATCCATCAATTCGAAGATCGGGCGCAATTTTCGACTTGGATCTATCGAATTACAGTGAATCTGGCGATGGATCAGCATCGCCGCCGGAAGCGCCGTCCGGTGGACTCTTTGGAAGATCACATTCATGAGATCGATCGCCAAAATGCGGAAGAACAGGCAGCCGAAACCCTTAAGCCTGAGGACGAGCTGCACACGGATCTCCGTCGGCGCCGGCTTAACGAGGCTCTGCAAAAGTTGTCCGATCATCAGCGAACGGCAGTTGTTTTGAAATACTTTCACCAGAAATCCTCGCGCGAGATCAGCCAGGTGATCGGCTGCTCGGAAAACACGGTCCGCATTCACTTGTTTCGCGGTTTACGTAACTTGAAACGACATCTTGAAAAAGTAAAGAATATTCTGGAATGAGTTGCTTAAAGAGCTACAACCTTTTGTCTTTTCTGGCCGGTGAGCTGTCGGATGAAGAGCAGAAAGAGATGCGGCTTCATCTGCAGAGCTGTTCGGTTTGCCAAACCGAGCTCAGCCGCCTTGCAGAAATACATAACTATCTGCTCTCCGTTCCTCGACCTACTGTTCCGCAGCCGTTGTATCAGGAGTATGTTCTCAGCCTGCGCAGACGTTTTGCGGCACCCTCTCGAACAGTTCGTTTTCCCGACGGTTTCTGGGAGGCTGTCAAGTCGGCGGTCCTTTCTTCAAAGTGGGAATGGCGAGTCGTTAGAGCGGCAGCGGTTCTGTTGGTCGGCTTGTTTATCGGCAGAATTTTATGGTTCGAAAATGAAACCGCTGCTCCCAAAGCGGAAAGCCGGTCATTTTACGAACCGGATATTGCCGCGTTGGACGAATTTGTCTCCGGCTCCGAAGTTCTTCTGCTGACTCTGCTCAACTCGAGCCCTGAACGGCTGCAGCGGGACGATGTGTTATTGACGCAGCAGGCGGCGCGCGCTTTGCTGAGCCAATCGCAGCCGCTGCGGCGCAGCTCGGTTCTGCAGGAAGATGAGATCCTGACAGCTCTCCTCGATCATTTGGAGCTCGTTCTGCTTGAAATAAGCAATCGCGACGAAGAAGAAATGCGCGCCTCTTTGCAGGATCTTCAGCAGCAGATTCGTCAAGCGCGGATTCTGCAGACATTTCGCTTGGTTCAATCTCGATTCGGACGTTCTTACCGCGAAGGTGTGTGATCAGAGCATGAAAACGGTTGAGCATAGGA
>JAPDPN010000058.1:0-5329 GCA_034506455.1 Candidatus Zhuqueibacterota bacterium
CAGGAATCGACTGCAAAGCGAGCGATCTTGGCACCGCGGTATGCCTGCCGGCGGTGTTAAATCTCATCCGCAGATTACCCCATGCGGAGCGGCCTTCCTAACGCCCAACCCGCGTTTATGCGGATCTATAAGCCTTTAATTCCGCGGCTCCATCAATTCTTTTCCTGCCGAAGAGATTCTTCCCCCTCTCCCTTGGAGAGGGGTTAAGGGAGAGGTTACAATCCAGTATCTCCCCTGGTTCCTTTTCTAACAAAAGTAGAGTCGCGTTTGCGACTCCATTCGCTTTAGGGTGTCGCAATCCAGTATCTCCCCTGGTTCCTTTTCTAACGCTGATAAAAAGGGTCGAGTTCGACCCGATCATAGTGTGGGTCGCAATCCAGTATCTCCCCTGGTTCCTTTTCTAACACAGTCCGCTTCGCCCCTGCGGGCTTCTGCGAAGAAGTGTCGCAATCCAGTATCTCCCCTGGTTCCTTTTCTAACGCCGCCGTAAAAGCTGCCGTGATACGGCAGCAAAGTTGGATGTCGCAATCCAGTATCTCCCCTGGTTCCTTTTCTAACAAAAACAAGGAGAGAAAGATGGAATTAATAAAAAGAAAAGACTTGTCGCAATCCAGTATCTCCCCTGGTTCCTTTTCTAACGGAGGACGTAATGGAACGAATTCAGTGGCGCGTCGAAAGTGTCGCAATCCAGTATCTCCCCTGGTTCCTTTTCTAACAAAAGCGGCATTTATGCTATTGCTGTGAGGGCAGCCGTAATGTCGCAATCCAGTATCTCCCCTGGTTCCTTTTCTAACTGCTGGTTCTGCCCAGAACCAGCATTTATGCTATCGCAGTGGTCGCAATCCAGTATCTCCCCTGGTTCCTTTTCTAACCGCATCTTTGCAACTGCTTGGCCGCCAAAGTCTCCGCCAAGGTTCTGCGCACATCGCTTCGAAAACGACAATTTGTGACCAAACTTACAAGCCCTCCGACCGCGCCCGAAGGCGCAAAAAGAATCGTAAACCGTATATTAATCATCACTTGCTCATTGTGCGCACAACGCATCCCTTTCCCTCCTGCTGCTGCACAAACACATGCCAATTTAACAATTATTGACAAATAGACAAGCCCTTTCTACACCACCACCGCGCCGTCCTCCTCGATGCCGCGCTTCCGGCCGTAGCTTTCGATCTTTTCCCGACACTCGCCGCAAAGAATATACAACCGCAGAGAGTCGGTTTCCGGATCGATCCATTTCAGCGCCTCCTGCTTCATGCGTTTGTACTGCGCCGCATTAACTATACACTCAAACACCGAATACTGCACACGGCTTCCAAAGCCGCACATTTTTTTGGCCAATTTGTTTCGCTTTTTATCTTCGACAATGTCGTATGAAACCACGACGAACATCAGGGCCTCCAGCGAAAGGGTTCGTAGGGTTCGCGGTTTTTTATGGCCGACGCCATACGCCGCACCTGGCGTTTCAGCAGGTCGCGCAGCGAGAGCTCCGTCCGTTCTCCCGCTGCGCCCCGCAGCAGCTTTTCATAATGGCTGAAAAACAGGCTGCGGCCCTCGGCGGTCAGGTATACTCCGCCGTCGGCGCCGGTGGTAAAGTGCTGCGGCTGCAGGATGCGGCGGTTGATGAGCTTGAGCACGAACCGGTCGACGACCGGGGCGCGGAACTCTTCTTCCAGATCGAGCGCCAGGGAGGGGCGGCCGTACACGGCGCCGTGCAGAAAGCCGAGGTAGGGATCGAGTCCGTGCGCGGCGGCAAGGGCGAACAGTTCGTTAAATACCAGAGTGTAGCCGAGGCTGAGCAGGGCGTTTACCGGGTCTTTGGGCGGCCGGCGCGAGCGCTCCTGAAAGGTGAAATCGCCGCGCAGCAGGCGGCCGAAAGCGCGGAAATAAGCCGCGGCGGCGCCGCCTTCGACGCCCATCAGGCTGCCGATCGTCTGCGCGCGCTCGATGCGCCGACAAGCAGAGCCGACGGCCTCCAGGCTTTGGCCGATCTGTTCGTCGTCGATGCGGGCGGCGTAGCGCTGCAGCAGTTTTTCCGTATGCCTCAGCTTGGCGCGCACAATGGCCTTGGCCGTCTGCAGGCTGAATTCCTCGTCCAGCACCCGTTCATACTGGGCCAGGCGAAGAAAGACGTTTTTGGCTGAAAGCGCATGCAGGCGGCCGCGCAGCTTGCCGTTTGAGGTGAGAAACGCGACCTCGATGCCTTCTTCGAGCAGCGCTTCCATAGCCTGAGTGGTGATTTGTACGGGCCCGAACAGCAGGACTGCGTCGAGGCGGATGAGCGGCATCTGCGCCAGTTTTTCTTTGCCTTTGCACACCACCAGGGAGTGGGAGGAGAGCCGTACCACGGCTCCGGGTTCCGTCACATAAAGGGTGTTCATAAGCAGGCCTTTAGATTTCCAAGATCCATTTCAGCTCGCCGTTGATTTTAACGCGCTGCAGGCGGCCGTAGAGTGTGTCAAAGCGGTCGCAGCCGCACTGCGCGGCAAGTCGGTCGAGCTCTTTTTCCAATTCGGCGAGTTGCTGTTCGAGCCGCCGCTTTTTGCGGCTGCAGGCGAGAAAGAGGCCCACCAGGCGGTCGAGCGAAGCCGACGGCACGGATGCAGCCTCGACGGCCTGGGCCTGCGGCGGCTCGGCCTTCACCCGTTCGGCCGGCGCTTGTTCCGGCTTAACTCCGGCCTGAAGCTCTTTCTTCAACCGAACGACGGCTTCGGCGTCGGCGTATAGGAGCGGCGAGGGATAGCCGCCCGCTTTTTCCGGCAGGCGGCAATTGCAGCCGAGCCGCGGCGTGACCTCCTGATGCCGCAGGCGGATTTTCGGGCAGCTCAAAGGCAGGCGGTGGGGCCGGCGAAACCATTTTTCCGTAATGCGGGCGTCATAGTTGAGCGTGTGACCGATGATTTCGTGCAGCTTTTGCCGTCCTGCTTCGCCCAGGTGGCCGAGCACTCCCAGCAGGGTCAGGCGTTCGAGGTGGGTCAGATGCTGTTGTCTTTCGGCCTTTTCGGCGAGCCAGTGCAGCACGCGGCAGCCGTTCATGACCGCCTCTACGCGTTTCTGCTCTTCGGGCGGCAGGGGAGAGGCGACGGGCAGCTTGGGTTCGGCGAGCCGCCGGAGGGCTGCGCGGATTTGTTCCGCAGAGACGGTTCGGATGTTTAGGAGCTCGGCCATAGGGTCGGGGACCGGCAGGCCGTCGGCGCCCACCCAGACGCAGCGCCGGCGCGTCAAAAGATGAAGGCCCAGCGGCAGCTTGATCAACGGGCCGCAGGCGTCGGCGGACACGCGGCTTTGCGCCGGAAAGTA
The DNA here is from genome assembly GCA_034506455.1 of Candidatus Zhuqueibacterota bacterium. Classification (GTDB taxonomy): domain Bacteria; phylum Zhuqueibacterota; class Zhuqueibacteria; order Residuimicrobiales; family Krinioviventaceae; genus Fontimicrobium_A. The sequence continues at coordinate 3,298 of JAPDPN010000058.1, forward strand.
TTCGATGTGCACTTCCGGAGCCGCGCGGTTGCAGGCAAGGATTTTTTTGGCCAGTTTAACGACCTGTTCGGCCGGCGTCGGCTCCTTGATAAAGATCCACAGGTGGTAGCCTTTATAGCCCGAATCTTCGGCATAGGCGGGCAGGCCGAGCGTCTGCAGCAGCTGCTGCAGTTTGCGGGTTTCGCTCCAGGCGCGCCGGCGCCAGAGGTCGCGCTCCTCCGGGCGTTCGAGAAATTCCTGCGCCGATTTGACGAGATCGATGTCGAACACCAGATGGCGCACGGTTTGGTCCATGCGCACGAGATACATGGCCAGCGTGGTTTGGCCGGCAAAATGGCGGGCAATGTCTTCCGCCTCGATGGGTCGCTTGACGGGCATGTATCCCGACCGACCGTCGGCGCCGAGCCACTGCACGGCATGGATTCCTTCGCGGCCTTGGAACATTTCGCGAAAGCGCTGAACGTGCTCCTGGGTAAAGACGGGCGGCGCCTCTTCCTTATGCGGCGGCTCGAGCAGGGATTTGAGTTCCGGATTGAGTTCCACCGCTCTGACGAACAGTTTGTCGGCGGCGCCGAAGAGCGAAAAATCCTGCAGCGCGGCGCCGAGAGCAAAGTGATAGTCGCCCTTTTCGGGAGCATTCTGGACGGCCTTTTGCAGCCAGCGCAGGGCGGCGTCGCGGCGGCCCTCGCGCAGGTAGAACAGGCCGAGGGCAAAGGCGGCTTCGCCGGAGGAAGGGTCGAGCCGATAAGCGGTGGTCAGGGCGTCGCGGGCGACGGCGTCCAAACCGACGCGTTCGCACAGGGTTGCAAAACGTACCAGGGTTTCGGTGTCGGAGCAGGGCAGGTCGACGGCGGTCTGCAGCAGGCTGCGCGCCTTCGCCTCGCCTTCGGCCTGCAGCGCCAAAGCTGCTTTTACGAGGGTCTTTTTCAGCTCGTCACCTTCTTCCGGAATGCGGTCGATCTGCGCCGCCAGCTGGGCAAAATTCGTCTGCCGATCCAGGCGATAATAGTTCAGCCAGCCCCGCACCAGAGCGTCCAGCTTTTCCTCCCACTGGTGCCGATTGAGCGCTAAAAATTTGCCGAGCAGCGAGCTGACCGATTGTTCCAGGCGGTTGTAGGAAGCCTTGTCGGGTCGGCGGCCGTTCAGGTCGAAATGAAAGCCGAGAAAGGAAAAGCCGTCCTTGAGGTGGACGATCTCTGTTTTGTCCGGGTGATAAGCCAATTCCAACGCCTGCAGTTCGGCTTCGATTTTTTGAAATGCTTCGCGGACGAGCTCTTCGGTGTAATCGAGCACGAGCAGGTTATCGGAATAGCGGATATACTGCCAGGAAGCCCGGCAGAGGGCGTCGTCGAGCGGGTGGAGATAGATGTTGGAAAAGAGGGGACTGCAGCAGGTTCCCTGGGCGATGCCGCGGCCGTCGGGCTTTTCGTAATTCTGCAGAATTACATGGATGAGTTTGAGCAGTCGGTCGTCGTCGATCGTGCGGCCCATCTCCTGCAGCAGGATCTGCCGATTGATCATGTCGAAAAAGTCTTCGATGTCGAGGTTGAGCACCCAGTGTCGGCCCTTTTTCAGGTGACGTTCCACCCGCTCGACGGCCTTGAGGGCCGAGCGGCCCGGCCGATAGGCATAGCTGCAGTTGTGAAAGATCTTTTCATAAATCGGCTGCAGCACGAGCACGACGGCCTGCTGGACGATGCGGTCGCGCACTGCCGGAATGTGCAGAACGCGCTCGCCGCCGTCTTCTTTGCGCACGGTGAACGTTTTCAGCGGCAGCGGCTGATAGGCGCCGCTGTGCAGCTCGGCGGCCAGCTCTTCGAGCTGTTCGGAGGCGTTTTCTTCGAATTCATCGACCGAAACGTTGTCGCTTCCCGGCGCGCCGCCGCTCAGCAGCACTTTTTCCCAGGCGGCGGAGAGAGTGTCGAGCTCGGTAAGTTGATTGAACAAGAACATAAGACCACCCCAGGTCTAATTTCTGTTTTGCTGCACGACCGCCCGTCGTAGGGCGACATTTATGTCGCCGATCTTGGGC
>JAPDPN010000058.1:5429-6783 GCA_034506455.1 Candidatus Zhuqueibacterota bacterium
GGGCATCGTCGTAGGGCGGCATTTATGCCGCCGCCATACCGTCGCCCGTAATAAATATGCAATCGCAACCTTTGTAAATTCCACAACCTGCGTCAAAATTGCGACGAGCTTTCGGCTTTGCTTTTGATCTTTTCCAACACTTCCGTCAGGGCTTGGGGATTCTGCAGCGTTTCTCCGTCGACGATATTGATACCAAAGAGCTTTTCTGCCCGCAGATAGTGTTTGTCCTTGACTTGATTTCTCTCCTTTCCAGGCCTCGAAAGCGTAAAAATGTACGCAAAAACCTGCAGGCCGAATTCGCGACGCAGGGCTTCCAGTTTATAAATGGCATCCTCCATAATATCCTTATCCTGACTGCCGCCGATGCCGGTCTTGCATTCGATCACATAAAGAGCGTTTTCATAGACAAAGGCAATGTCCAATTCGTTATTGACCTCCTGCTTGCGAATCTGTATGGAGCAGCCTATAAAAGGATCTTTCAAATCAAAATATGCGCGGTATAGGTCATAAACATATTCTTCGAACCAGCCGCCGATGAGATAGCGGACTTCTTCCTTGGCAAGCTTTTTCCATTCTGTATCTTTCGGCTGAAACGGTGAACGCTGCAATAGCTCGACAAGTTCGGGCAGTTCGCTCAGCGACTTTTCGGCAACTTCACGATTTTTGCGCAGGTCGTTTAAAAGACCGCGTTCATTATCGGACATATCCACAAAAAAATCGAAAAACCGGCGCGTTTCCTCTGCCGATCGTACGAGTTGATGAATATTTTTTGGGTTAGTGATTTCTATTCCGTACGCGGTCAAATATTCCGTCAGGTTGACGCGATAAGCGAGCGGATACAGCTTTTGCCGCACGCGCGGAAAAATCTTCCAATACAAGTTTTTGCCGATGGGGATGTAATAGATCTCACTTTCTCGTTCGCGGAAGAAATTATAGACGGCCAGCGACATGATTTTGGTGCCGCCGGTGACGTTGACGATAAAGCGGTCGTCGTCGGCAAACTCGACGCTTTGCAGGCATCTTTCAATGTCCTCCAGGTCGTCTTTTTTGACGACCAGCGGTTCGAGAAAACAGTCGTCAGAGAGGCCCAACGCCGATATCAGCGCCTGCCTTTTGCCCTGCTGTTCCATTTGTTCCGTCGTAATAAAAAGATGTCGGTCGACGTTCTGCATCTGTTTGATAAGGAGAAAATTGGGGATGGTCTGTTCGCTGATCAAGGAGATCATGATGGTTGCCATTGCGATCCTCCTCTTGAGGGTTAAAAAGAATTTATAGTCAATTCATATCGTCCAAAGCCCCGCGAGGTGTCGCTGCCGATGTGCGTATATTCGCCGGCCCGCAGTAGGGGCAGAAA
>JAPDPN010000058.1:6883-17793 GCA_034506455.1 Candidatus Zhuqueibacterota bacterium
CTTTTCGGCTGCTTTCGGGGTTTCGAAGAGATAGCCGTAGGGGCAGTTGCTGTTAAAGGGGCACGGTCGACAATCCATCCGGCTGTTTTTGAGGATGCAGAGCGACCGAAGCGCCAATCCCAAAACGCTGCGGAAGGTAAAGCCTGGAAAGTCGCGGAATTCGAGCTCATCGACGGCGGTCAGACGGAATTCGAGCGCTGCGAGCGGCAACGGCATATGCTGCAGAGGCAACTTCATGAATTTCCTCGCACTTTACTATTTTTACACCGGCTTTGTCCGAACTGCTTTTGATTAAAGAAACTGCATCAGCAGCGTGCGCCATCCTAGAACGGCATCGGCTTGCACCTCCTCGCCGATGGTCGGCCGAAACCCTTGCCGGTAAATAGGAGTCACCAAAAGCACCTCTGAAAAGGCCGCTCCGTAAAGAGCGGGCAGCATTTCTTCATTCAAGACCAGAGCCGGCCGCGGCTCTTTGGGCGTCAAATCGACGCCCAAAAGCGAATTGACCGCCTTGAGGGTGTTTTCGTGTCCCCAGGAAGATTCATAACCGCGTTCGAAAATGAGCTGTTTCGCCCGTTCGATCTCGATGGGCTCGATGAGCACGCGTCGGTAGATGAGTGAAAACGGAAAAGCGTTGGCGATTAACAAAGGAGGTTTCATGATGTATATTCTTCTTTCAATGTGTCAATTTTAACATCCGCTTTGCAGGCGCCTGGTAAAGTACGGCGGCCGAGTCAATCGCTCTATATTGGTCGAGTTGAAGCATTTATAAAGCCTGCTGCGCGGATGTCGAGGTCATTGATGGATTCGCCTGTATTGAGTGCTGATAAAGGATTCGTAAAGCCTTTGATCCGGTTTCGAATACAAGGGTTTTTACTGTACCTCCAGCCAATGATGTCCGTCGCGATTCTAACAGCCGCAGGCAGCCGCTTTCAGGCGTTGGAAACGGTTTGCCGCGGTACTATTTGCACCCAGCCCAGCAGAGAGGTCGGCCTGCCGTCGGCGCCTATGACGACGCGCCGCGTTTTGGGGAAATCGCCGATCCGGATTTTGCCGTAGCGATTCGGCCAGGCCTTTTTTAGGCCTTGTTGAATGGAGTTTTTATAAAGCTCCTCATTTTTTTGCGCCAAGAGCAGATTGATCGTCGTACTCAAAAAGCCCTGACCCATGCCGAGGCGCAGAAGCGGCGTCTGCGGGGTGTTTTCCTTTTTCAGGTTTTCGATAAGCGCAGTTATCTCTTCCTTATCTTTGAAAAATTCACTTTCTTCTTCCAAAACGTCTTTGGCGCGCTCATGGCAGACCGTCAAAAAATGATCCAAGCTCCAATCATCGAACCGCTGCAAACCCAATTCCCCGCAATATTTTTCCTTGATGTCAAAGAACGTGACATAAAGGGCCATTTCGGCGTTCGGAGCGATGCATTCCAGCCAGACGCGCGTATTGGGGTTTTCGAGATCGGATTGCGTCATCTCGAGGCGCATATATTGCGGTTTGGCGTAGGTGTCTTGAAACTGAAAGAAACGCAACACATCGAATTTGGCGTCGCTATTTTTTCCCCGAAAGGCCGAGTTTTCCAGCTTTTCAGAAATCTTTTCGAATTTTTTCTCAATTTTACGATTGTTAAAGTCGGTACTGTTTTCCATCAATTTTTGCAACTCTTGCAGGGATGCTTGGTACTCGTTAAACAATTTAGTCTCATTTTTTAACAAGTAATGCAGATATGCCGTGCGGAAGGCGCCTTTGATTTCGGAACCGGGGATACAAGGCCAATGGTCTATCCTTTTAATGCAGGCGTGAAAGCCCAACCGTTCAGGGGGGTGGGTAAAGGAGAGCTGGTATTGACGAGTTTTGGCAATAAACTGCTCGTCGGCACTCAGCAGGTTCTGATTCTCGAAAAATTGGTTGAGGCTGAACTCGGTACCCCTTTTCTTGGCGTGTATCAACGATTCCAGATACTCCAGCAGCGCATCTTTTTGAGTTTTATTCAGCCTTTCCATTAGCTTTGAGAAATTCAAAACATGGAGCTTTTTATTCTCTCTGTCGATATAATAGGCAACCGGCTTGACCTGTTCGCCGCTGCCGACAAACACCGGCGTCAAAGTGCGCAGCCTAAAAGATTTTTTCTCCGGTTTGACAGTCATGCTCTTCCTCCTATTGCAGCTTTGACGGCGATCGCCGTTCCGGCGTGGTAGACGGAGCGATCTTCCTGTACATCGACCTGAATCAGGCGGCCGTAGAAAGGCTTTTCGGACTGCGGCAATGGGAATACCGAACCTTCGGCAAACAGACGGACGCCCCGCTCGCGGTAAGGATGCTGCGAAGCGGAAAAGCGGTTTTCCACTTTGCCGCGGTGACCGACCAAATGATAGAAAATCGGCTTGGCCGACCAATCGATTTCACCGTGTGCCGGCAGATAACGGGACAGCATGACGACGGCATCGGCGCGCTCAACCGCAGGCAATTCAAACGGTTCCGGCTCGCTGAAGGCAAATTGTCCTTTGCCGACGCTGCGGTCGCCGCCCAAGCCGGTGTCCTCGAGCCAGCGCAGCACCGGCCGCCAAAACGCCGCGTCTTCGGCATAGAACAGAAACCATAAGCCGGTATGCTCTGCAAAAGATACCCCTATGCGCACGAACAGTTGCCCTTCTGCGGTGGCCAGGCCGACTCGGTCGACGGCGTTGCCCTGCGCCATAATCTCTCGAATCTCCGGCGCCTTGAATGTTGCGGCTTCGTTTTTGCCCATCAAGATATTGCCGCAGAGCTGAAGATCCTTTTCCGTTTCTTCCGCATACAGAAGAGAGGCAAAAATTGACGGCCGCGTCAGACGACCGGTAATGATCTCGGTAAAGAGAGACTGGGAGACAAACGCGAGTCGGTTCAGTTTTTTATTTAGCTCCACGACGTGAATAAGAGCCTGTTTTGCAGTCAGTTTCGGATACCTCTTCTGGAGCTCGGCAGTAAATCTTTGTATGTCGGGCGTCTGCAGCGGCGGCAGGATCGGCATTGGGAAAAACCTCAGCGTCTCTCGGCCGGCGAACGAGCAGGGAAAAGCCGAGCTGACCGCTACCGGCGGCGAGTCCGGCAGGCGTTTAAGCAGCTGCTCGAAATCGGGCGGCTTATGTATCCATCGTGCGCCCCATATCATCGCGCCGAAAAGGGTATCGGAGCGGATCGGCGAAGCAAAGGCGCAGCGCGGTCTAAGCGTAACGGCATACAGTCCCATACTTAGGCTCCCTGCGCTTGTTTTTCGTTGTTAAAAAGCTTTTCGAAATTTGCTACGAAATCTTTGACGTCTTTGACTTCATTGAGCGAAACAGGTTTGCCGTTTTTGCCGTTACGATAATAATCCTCAACCGGCCGCCATTCGATGTAAAGATCTTCAAAATACACCCTGCCGCTGCCGCGGCTGCCGGCGCCGCCCAAATAGCTGTCCTCCAGCAGCGCCAGGCCGCTGAACAGCCGCTTGAGCAGAATTATATCGCTATCCTGATAAATATCTACCATCATTTCGACCTTAAAGGCGGCGCCGGCCGGCACGCGCTCCAACGGCCGCGGATTGGCGGCGGAGGTGACGCGGTCGAGCGCATTTTCGGTCTTGATTTCCGTATAGATGTTTTCGCCCAAATATTTTTCCAGATCGCTTTTGGTCAGATATTTTCTTTTTCCACCTGACGGGTTTTCTTCATCGATGAGGTAAGCGTCGTAAACGGTCAACCGCGAAGGACCGGCAACTTGGCGGATATTGGTGTCGGAGGACGAAACGCCGAACAAGCGGCACACTTCGCAATTACCGCAGTCGCAGGGCTGAAATTTGCCGGGGGTTTTAACATTGAATTTCGGCCCATCTTCATGACTCCACTCCAAAAGATGGCGCAGTTTGCCTTTAAGGGAAGAGCCGGGGATGTAGGGTTCTTCGGTGATCGGGTGTTTGATGACCGGATTGTCGACGCCGCCGATCTCGATGCCCTCGGAGGACCCGCCGATGTGCAGGCCGGTGAACACCACCATCCGCGCGCGGATATAGTATTTGCCTTTAAGTTTGAGATCCATAACAAGTCCTTTCATCTTCTTTGGTTACGATATTTGTGGAAAGCCAAAACAGCCGTCAAAAAGTCCATGAAGCGCAGAAAATCCGCATTGGTTTGCAAAAGTTGCGCGTCGAAACACGTTTTGAAAAGTTTATAAAACTTTTCGGGAATGAGCTCTCTGCCCACGGCATAGGCCAATTCCGGCAGCAACAGAGCGACTGTTTCCCGATTAAAAAGATGGTTGGGGTCTTCTTTCTCGACTTTTCTCTGAACGGCCTTTAAACTGTGAAAGACTTTGCGCAGTTGAGTGGGCTTGAGCTTGTCTTTGAATTTCTCTGCAATGCAGTCCGCCCAGCCGTTTTCTTCGGCAAACTGGGAGACGGATACGTCTTTGAATGTTTTCTTTTCAGCTTTTAAATTGTTGATATCCTTTATGATGCTGTCTATTATTTGTTCATCTTTTTGCTTCCCTTCTGCCTGCCCTCTTTGATTAGGAAAGCTTTTTCCACCATATGTAACTGCACCTGGTCCATTCATTTTCTTTTCTCCCTGTTTTTTAAACCGGCATACGACGCGGGCACAATCATGGCCTTCATGGCCTGACGCACGGATTCGATCAGATTCAGTCGCTCATCCTCAAGCACCTCCTTTCGAATTCTTCGCGATAATGCATAATAGGCTTTGGGGATCCACATCGGGTTTTCACGGCCGTTGCGGAAATGCTGCAGATGCAGCCGATGCAAAAGATAGACGATCGAGCGCGGCACGGAGCGGCTCCGCACGGCTTCCGCCAGGCGAATGCCGAAATCGATCAGATCGGCAAACTCGTCCCATTCCAGCACCTTGCCGAAAATAGATACATGATTGCGGGTCCGGCCTTTGACCTCCGTTTCTTTGGCCTGATGCAGGGCGCGGTCGGCAAGCTCGGCAAAGCGCTGTATCGGATAGTTCGGCTTGACCAGAACGATTCCGGCGGACAAGTGTAGATTGGGATTACCGCCCGTAAAGCGCTGGAACTCGTTGCGGATGCGCAAAGCCAAATGCAGCGTCTGCTCCCACGGCCCGATGACCAGCAGGTCGTCGCCGCCGGAGTAAACCAGGTAAAACAGGCTTTCGAGCAGGCCGCGCCGCGGATCGTTCTCCTCAAGGCTGCTTTCCCATGTTCGGGTTTGCTCCCGACAGATTTCGTTGAGCCAACCGGCGAAAAAGAAATCGAACTGACTGCTCAGCGCCGCCAAGCGGGAAATGGTCGGTCGGTCGAAACCGGCGCTGAACAAGAGTCCCAAGCGATCCACGTCCATCTTTAACACGCCGAGGTAATCGGCGCCTTCGCCGAGGGAGGCTATTTCCTCAAATTCCAGCATCTCATCGCGATGAAAGACCAGTTCCTGCTCGGGTTGACGAACCGATTTCTGCACGATCGGCGCCGCGCCGCCTAGGAACTGAAATCCGTAAGAGATATTTGTCAGCGGAATTTCAAATTTGCCCGGCTTATTCAAAGACAAAACAAAAAGTTCTCCCTCGGCGTCACGAACAAAAGCAGCGTATTGCTTTTCGTCAAGCAGATAAGCGGTCGATCTCTCTTCAGGCAGGTCAAAGTCAATTGCATTAAATCCGGCTAACGGCTGTGAACCATATGTAAAGATCAAATAACCATCGTTGACCCGCGGAATCCAACCGCCGATTTCTTTGTTAGTTTCGCAATCTCGACAGGGCTTTCTCTGATTTCCCTGCAGGACAGCCGGATGAATGCCGCAAATCGGGCAGAGCTCCTGCATGGCGTCGATTGTGAAAACCTGGGGTTTTTTCGCTAAAAGCGGCAGGTATTTTTGCAGCTTTTTTTCCGACAATCTGTCGTCGATTTTGCGATAGACCGTTGCAAACCGTTCCGACTGCACAAAGTCGGCGACGGCTATCTCCACCCAGGCCGTCACCAAACCGATCTCGCCGCTGTAGGTGTTCAGCAAATATTCCTGCAGCATCTCTTCATATTCGACAAGCCGTTGCCGGACGTCCTCCGTGTTCGGCAACAGCAAATCGAAATTGCCGCCGCCGCAATAAAGAATATTGGTGATCGGCAGGTCGAATCGGCGACGAAACCATTCCGCCAACGTCTGATTGAGCAACGACAAATAGAAAGAGCGGCCTCGGAGACGTTTGGCCGTGCCTTTCGTCTCATCGCCCCTGGTGATGCGATAAATCCATGCCTGGATGCCGGAAAGATCGCCGCGCAGGAGCAGACAAGGTTTGCTTTCCGGAGGTGTGTAGCTGCGCAGATTATTGAGGATATCTGCGAAAAGGTTTGCAGACCAGTCAAGATCGACCAGGCAGGCGGCAATAGCCGCCGTCATTCGGCTGTGATCAAAGAGGGACACATCCGGTATGGTGCGCAGTTCATCCTTTTCCCACGGCGTAGCGCCGGGCATAAAGGAGGTATACACTTTTAATAGATAAAATAGCGTGGTCAGGTCGGCAGATTGGTAGGTGCGGCCGGTCGTGATCTTTTGCAAAGACTGCATGAATTCATTCCACAAATCGACATAGCTGCCTTCGGCCAGCTGAGGCTGATCTATGGGAAAAACCGTGTCCGCAAGCTCGAGTTTTTGCAGTTGATGATATTTTTCTTCTACCTGATCGTTTTCCAAACGTACTCGCGAAACGGCAGCCGTCAAAGCCGACAAGTGGGGCGATAGTTGATCACGTTCTTCCTTTTCCCGTTCTCCGGCAGCCAGCCAATCGGCCAACTGGACGATGAGGGCAGCCGGGTCATTTCCCGTTTGATGGTGATGCAGCGTCAATCGAATCAATTCATCCGCCCGTTCGCCCCAGTATGGCCGGGAAGAACGGAAAAAGGCCTCGGTGAGTTGTTCGTGTTTCATTTTCATTTCGCTGAGGTAACGCTGCGAAAACTTGCCGATATCGTGCAGCAGTGCCGCCAGGATGATGGTTTCCTTATCAGTCATGGCTTCCTCATGGGTTTCATCTTTTGCCGGTTTGTAACGGAACAATCGGAAAACAAACCTGTCGACAGTTTTGAGCGGATGGACGCTGAGCAGGCTGCGGGAAACATTGCGAAGGCAGCATTCAAGAAATTGCCGGAGCGTATAGCGGCCCTGTGCAGCAATCCGGCGGATTTCTGCCGACGAGGCTGAACGATTTCGATAGTTCGAATGAAGGCGGTTCCCTCCCCAAAGCTAAAGTAAATTAACGAATTTTATTTCATTGTCAACTAAAAAATCTCGCCGCAGAGAAAAAGGAGGGGATGGAGTCGGGCGCTCGCAGCGCTTTTAGAGGAATAAAACCGTGTCCTGCAGGTTGCGGTAAATCTGATGGGGAGCTGAGGCACTCATCGGTACTTGTATAGGCGGAAACGTTGGGCGCTCATCCTGCCCGGCTCCAAACGAATGTGTCGGCCCTGGTGCGTCTGGTCGCCGTTGAGGCGGCGAATCGGCTGCGGTGCGCCGTCGACAAAGCGCACTTCCTGCGCCCACAGGATGCCGGCGCGCTCGTCTTCGGCGCCGGCTGATTCGAAGGTGATCGTGAGCCCGGCGCCCGCGACAAGGAACTCGTCCCGAGACAGAACCCACAGCAGGCCGCCGCAGCGTTCCCAACCTTCGCGGTCATACTCGACGTGCAGTACGAAATCGCCGGCAAGCAGCCGCTGCGGCCGGCGCTGCTCCGGTCCCTTGGAGAGCAGTCCGTAGGACTCGGCGTCCGGATACTGTTCGAGGATAAAGGGCGCCATGGGGGCGAGCAGACCGTAGGCGTCGGCCAGAGCGGTGCGCGTCTCCGCATCGATCGACTCGATGCCGAACGGGCTGAACCCCAAAGTGCGATGCTCGCCGACGGCATAGAGCGCCTGCACGCCGTTGTTGGGTCCGGCTTGAATTTCGGGGATGAACAGCGGGTTGTCGGGCCGGCGGTATTGCGCCGTCCAGTCGGCCACGTCGCCGAAATAGATGTCCGGTGCAAGAAAATCGATGTGCGGCGCCGCCGCTTTCCAGATATCCATGCTGTGCGGCAGCGGTCCGCCGCTCGCATATTGGCCGGGCTGATAGCCGGGACGAATGAGCGCGGCGTTGACAAACATCGGCAGAGGGTATTCGGCCTTGCCGCGCTCGGCGACCTGATCGATGTAGCGCGCCAAGTGCCAAGCCATGAAAAGATCGTCGGTGAACGGGTCTGCGCCGAAAACCTCGGGCCAGATGCCGCTCGTGCGGTAACCGCCGGCTGCCCAGGCCTGGCGCAACTTCGGGTGCAGTTGCTCCTTTTTCTGCTGCAGGTGATTCAACAGCTCAGCCGGCACTTGGGAATGAAACAGGCTTTCGGCGACGGCGCTGCGGTCGCGCGAGTCGGGGATCATGCCGACTTCATTTTCCACCTGCACCATGATGACGGTATGCGCGGCGCCGTCGATTTGGCGGAGGTGCCGCATGAGCGCTGCAAAGGCGCGCGCATCGGCTTCCAGGTTCGCACGGCTGAACGGCGAAAGGATTTCCATGCCGCGTCCGGTTTTGTCCTGCGCCCGTGGAAAACGCTGCGGATCGATCTTGACCCAGGAAGGGACGTAACAGGACATGCAGTTTTTCCACGAACCGAACCAGAGGAGAACCAGCCGAATGTTGGCCTTGCGCGCATCCGCGATCAAGCCGTCGACGAGGCCAAAGTCGAATTGCCCCTCGGTCGGTTCGATCGTCTCCCAATAGACCGGCGTCAGCAGCGTGTTGAGGTTGAGCGCAGCCAGCTTCGGCCAATGAGGATGCAGATAATCCGGAAACGCGGACGAGTTGCCGATTTCGCCGGCGAGCATCAGAAAGGGTTTGTTGTCGACGATCAGCCTGATTGTGTTTCCGTCATTTTGCAGGTAGGGCAGCGGCGATTTGCAAAAGCCGGACAGTATCGGCAGAATCACTTGCCATAGGATTAATAAAATTTTCGTTTTGCTGGTCATTCAAATAAACCGGAGAGATGCCTGCAACGATTTTATTCTATGAGCTTTGAGTAACAGTCAGCAAGCCGCTTTTCCCACCCTAGAGGGGGAATTGGCGGCCAAACGCCGCCGTTCAAAATGCCCTGCATCGGTTGAAACCGATGCAGGGCATCGTTTGCGGTTATTTCAGGAGCGTCAGTTTGCGGCTCAATACCTCGGATCCCGCCTTAAGCTGATAGAGATAGATGCCGCTGCTCAAATCGGATGCATCGATCATGATGCGGTGTTCGCCGGCGGCACGCAGGTCGTGCAGAAGGTTTTTGACCAGGCGGCCGTCGACGGAATAGAGATCCAACCTCACCCATTCTTCCCGCGGCAAACTAAAGCGGATTTGGGTGGAGGCGTTGAAAGGATTGGGATAGTTTTGCGCAAGCTCCACGGTCGAAGGGAGAAGAACCGGTTTTTGTTTTACGGCCGCCATTTTTCCGGACAGGACCGCATTCCCGAACAGAGTCGAATTACGCCAAGAGTCGTTGTCCGGCGACCACCAACGGGCCATGGTTTCCCGGAATCTCTGCGAATCGCCGTCGTTGTCGTTGACCTGGATCTCAAAGCCGAACTCGTGTCCTTCCGCCGGATCGATGTCGTGCAGGTCGCTGAACGGGATGGCGATTTCGAACGCCCAACCGTGTTCGGTATCGGCAAAGGCATGTTTGCTGTTGGGATAGTTTCCGGGCACGGTATTGTCGTGCATAATCCAGCGCGTTTGTTTGTCGTTCTTGTCGTAGGTGCCCGACTTTTCATTGAGTCCGTCGAAATAGAGCTCGATGCCGTCTTTTTCCCATGCCTGTCCGGTGGTAGTCTCCTGAACATCATCGACGACGTCAATGTAGAGGTAGAAATTTTCGTCGTCCCAAGCAGCCTTAAAGTTCATCCAGAGGTCGTTCCAGTCGATCGGCTCCTGATATTGATCTTCGGGAATCGTCACATAAGTGTTTTGCGAAACAGTGGGAATCGTATGCCAAATGTCGTCCAATTTACCATCGATGACCGGCGGCTGGTCGATCCGGCGAACGTCGAGTACGTCGGAAACCGTTCGGCCCGGATCCAAGACGGCGGAACCGTGATTGATGGTTTGCGTCCAGGGATTCAGCCCGGGATATTTCCAGCGGTAATAGACCACCTCGCCTTCGCCGGGGCCGTCGTTATCGCCGGTCTGGGTTTCGAAACCAAAGACGCGACCGACCTCGATGTTGAGATCCGGGTAGGGAATCGCGACTTCCAGATTGTAGCCGTGATCGGTCAAGGCGATGGCCCACTCGATGACCGAGGTATCGAACCCCCAGTTGGCGCCGCTGCTGCCGTAGCCGACGTCGATGACATTGTCCGCTTCGGCTTCGTCAAAGGTCCAGCGAAGCTGAATGTCGTCAACCCCGTCGTAGACGCCGGTGCCGCGGCTTTCGTCGCCGTCGAAATAGAGTTCGACGTTATCGGCCTGCCAGGTTGCCTGGCCGGGGTCTCGGTACAAAATATCATCCTGAACGCATACCCAGATGTAGAGCATGTTGTCTTTCCATACCATGCGGTGCATGACATAAAAATCCCACCAGTCGAAAATCGGCTCGCGAACTCCTAAATAGCAGGCTGTATCCGGCGCAGCAAACACGTTCGAATAGACTTCAGGATCCATCAGTCCGTCGATGACCGGCGCTTTGGCTGCCTTTGGCACATGCAAAACACCATTCGCGTCGAACCAGCTCGGCGCCGCTTGGAGAGATCCCGCAAATGCAGCTGCAACTATTAATGCTGCAATGATTCCACCCTTCATCATTTCTCCTCCATCTCTCTACAGGTTTAATGGTACATGTTGCTTGACATGCCGGTGCATCTTATTCTACAAGCATACCCCCACCACCTCCCTTCCTGATTGAGCCGCTTTGCTCTAAAGTTTA
>JAPDPN010000059.1:0-8853 GCA_034506455.1 Candidatus Zhuqueibacterota bacterium
GCGGGCAGTCCTTTGAGGATGCGCACGCCGAGGGTCCCGTTTTCGTCCGCGGTCAAAGCCATACCGCGGCTGATGAGCATTCGCCCCATAGGCGTGAGAAGGCAGGTATTGAGCACCGCATCGGCGTCCAGCGAAGCGTTGAGCACCTGACTGAGTTCGATCAACGACCGCAGCTCCACGCTGCGCAGATCGAGTTTTCGACCCGACGATCGAGCGCGCATCATTCCTCATTCCTGTCGGCCTTTACCACCTTGGAGCTCTTTTTATCGATAAAATACTTGACCATCTTGACCTGATTGCGTACGCCGGGCTTGATGTCGTAATCGACCTTATCCATCAACGTGCGCATGAGATAAATGCCCAGTCCGCCGACTTTGAGCTGCGCCAGATATTCCTTCATGTCCGGTACAATGACCTTGGAGGGATCGAATCCTTTGCCGTGGTCCGTAACGACGAGGGTCAGTTTTTTCAAATCGACGCGGATTACAACATCCAGACTTTGACTGCCGTTCTTTTGCTCGTAAGCGTGTTTGATGACGTTCGAACAAGCCTCGTCGCAGGCCAGCTCGATCTTGCCCACATCGTCCTCGTCAAAGCCGACCTTTCGCGCCACACGAGCGACAAATTCGCGGATCAACTCGAGGTTGTCCGTGCGGCTGGGTATCCGCAAGCAATAAGTCATTTCATTTTTCGGCATAACATCCGTTCCTCAGTAGGTATTGGCTGTAAAAGCCTGCGACCTCAAGTTCTATCATAGGCTCTCCGCGAACTGCCCTCTTTCGACGCGAAAAGCTGCACCGCCTCTTCCTCTTCCTGGACAATGTCGTATAATGTCGGGAATCCGAGTAGATCAAAGACTCGGAAAATCTTGGGCGTCATTTTGCACATTTTGATGTCTCCGTTCATGCTGCGGACGGTTTCGATTTTGCCCATGAATACGCCGAGGCCGGCGCTGCTGATGTAATTGAGATTCGCGAAATTGACAATGATCTTGCAGCGGCCTTCATTGATGAGCTGATCGAGCTGCTTTTCCAGTTCCGGAGCCGTATGCGCATCCAGAAAGCCGAAAAGATTGAGAACAGAAAATTCGTCTTTGTCCTGTCGTTGAATTGTAAAGGTGTCCATTGTTTTCCTCCGAATGACTGCAGCGTTTAGCCTTTGGTCTCGGCTACCGCCTTGAAAAGCACAAACGTCAAATCGTCAAACGCCGCGGCGCCGTCAAAGAACGCATAAATGCGATGAAGAAGATGCTTCTTGATTTCGTTTGCATGGGTTTCATTAGCCTCTTTAAAGGCTTCAGCCAACCGCTCTTCGCCGAACTCTTCGCCGGCAGGATTTCTCGCCTCGATGACGCCGTCGGTAAAAAGGAGAAAACAATCCTGCGGCAGAATATCCACGATCATCGTTTCCAGGGTGTTCTGAAACAGAGGGCCGGAGGTGAGGCCGAGCCCTATTCCGCGCGGTTCCAGACGGCGCACCACCGCCTCTGCAGCGCGGTAGTGGTAAACCGGGCAATGTCCGGCGCGGCAAAAGGTAAAGCGGCGGCGTCGTGCATCCACCACTCCGTAGATCAGGCTGATAAAGGTGTTGCGGTCAAAGTTGCGATAAACCGTTTCATTGACGATGGCCAGCATCTCTTCGGGAGAAAGCCGTTCGCCCGCCAGCGCCTCCATGATGCCCTTCACCTCGGCCATGTAAAAAGCCGCTGAAGGTCCTTTACCGGAAACATCGCCGATCACTACCGCCGTTAATTCCTCGCCGATGTCGAAAAAATCATAGTAATCTCCGCCCACTTCGTTGGCGGTAATGCAGACCGCATCAAAAGCCATGCCGTTTAGCGCCGGCATGGCTTTGGGCAGCAGCTTCATCTGCGCCTCATGAGCAATGCGGAGCTCTTGCTCAAGTCTTTCCTTTACCAGCGACTGTTCGACCAATCTGGCGTTCATGATCGCCGCAGCCGCTTGGTCTGCAAAGGCGCGCATCATCTCCGCATCGTCCTGCTCGAAGGAAAATTCCTCCTGTTTTCCGGCAAAAAGAAAACCCAAGACTTGATCCGAGGTGATCAACGGCGCTGCCACCAGAGAGCCCAGACCGCTTTTCCAGCGGCGCAACGCGCGAAGGAGCGGATCCTTGCCGGCTTCGTTGAGCAGCAGGGACTCCCGTTCAGTGCGCAGCGCTTCATAAAGGCGATCCTGATCATCCGCCTGCCGACGGCGTTCCTCATTCAGGCTCAGATTCCAAGACGAGACCAGAGCCAAACGGCCGTTGGCGTACAGCTCGAGCCAGCTATACTGTGCCTCGGTCACTTGAGCGGCCAATCGAACGATCGTCTGCACCAATCGGTCCCAATCAAACTCTGAGCTCAACGCTCGACTCAGGTCATGCAGAGAACGGATCTGCTGCAGCTTTCGGTCGTACAGCCTGGCGGTCGGCAGGTGTGCAAGAAGCGCCAGAAAGGCAAAGCTCAAATAGACGGCAATAAAGATCATACCCGTTTCCACGAACCGTTCTAGAAACGGGCTAAAGTTGTAAACCGGGCTGACCTCTTTATATTGATTGACGAAGGAAATCTGCAAAGGAATAAGCAAAAAACCGCCGAAAAAGCAGGCCAGTTTTTGCTTTTTATTCAGATAATTGATCCAGCCGACCCGAAATGAATTGATGACGATGAAATTGATGAGCAGAAAAAGAACGATATTGTCAAAGTATTTGAGAAAGTGGTTTTCGATAAATTCGGTCTGTGTTCTGCCTTTATACAACCCGATAAAGGCATAGAGCAACATCAAAATCATCAGCCAGGCAAAATGGCGGGCGGTGTTCCGCCGCCTTTTCACGTAAATCAGGTTGCGAAGAGTGCCGAGGGCGATCAAAATAAAGATCAACGAAAAAAATGCCCATAAAACGACAAAGACGGAATCGCTCCAATTAAGCCGAAACCAATCCCGGCTGATGATCTTTTGCTGCAGCAGGCTGAATCTTTGGCGGGAAAGAAACAGAATGCCGCCGGTCATGACGATAAGAAAAAAGAGATGGCGAATGCCGCGTAAAACGTTGCGATCGGACGCCCATTTTTGTTTGTAAATCAACGGCAGGGAGAGGAGCACCGAGGTGATGACAAAGACCTCGTGCCGCAAACCGATCCAGGTCAAAGCGACGGCTCTGTCGCCCGCCAGATACAAAGCCGCCGCGGCGCAAAAGAACGCAAAAGGAAGAAGTAACGAAAGTTGACTGAAATATTTCATGCGGAAAATCCGCTTCTGTATCTCAAAGCTGCTCCGATCCGTGCAATGACCGGCCCAAAATACGGAAAAAAACATGACCTGTTTCGTTAAAGTACACAACGAGGCCTATTTAATCAAGGGAATTGTCTGGGGATAAAAGCAGAGAAGAATTTATCCGCCCTTTGCAGCCGAGAGACCGAATTTGAGGCGCCCCTCTTAAAAAAACGGGCAAAAGCTTTTGCCTTTGCCCGCATTTTTTTATTTCTTTAGAATCGACTCGTCAAAAACCTGGGTCTTGTAAACCCAGAATTCGGCTCCGCTCTTCCAGGCATCCGGCGGCAGACCGGCCTTGAGACAAAGGCTGGCCATCTCTTCATCCACCGTTTTCCATCCGGCTTCGAGCGGCACTTCCGGCAAATAGGTAGCGGCATGAAATCCTTTTTTCAAGATGATCCCATGCTCGCCCATCTTGAACTCGGACAAATCGTGAATTCGGTAGACGTTGGTCAAATATACCGAAATTTTGATGTCCGTAAAAGCCAGCTCATCGGGCCGCAGCGGAGGAAAACGCGGATCTTCAAAGGCGGCGGCACGAGCCATTTGCGGCACCAACTCTTCCAGCGGAATATCCGCCTCATGGCGGCCGATGCAGCCGCGCAGGTGACCTTTTTGGGTGAGCGTTACAAACACTCCGCGCTTTTCTTGGAGTATAGGACTCGTGAGCTTTGCAGGTGCTTCGACGGATTTGACTTTCAATCGCTCGGCGATCGCCCAACGGGCCAACTTGAGCAAATATTTCTGCTCTGCCAACGGTAACGGCTTGTATTCCACCTTATCCGATCGATTCCCTTCTGAAGCTTTTTTATAGAGCGCAACGGCGCCGTATCCCACGACATAGCCGCCGCGGGTTCCGGTTACATCATTCGAATTGGTTTGGGCGATTAGTTTTGCCTCATCGGCGCCCAAGGCCATGGCCGCCGTTGTCATGATCACCGCGGGCAACCCGCCGCACGCCTGATAGGTATCCCGCTGCAGCCCGCGGAACAGAGCTTCAGGCTGCAGGCGCATCACCGCGTCGAGCGTCTCCTTGCTGATTTTAACACAATCCGAATATGACTCTCCATGATAGAGATCCGAACTGGCGACGATCAGAGCCTCTCTGCCGCGCACGACGTCGGCAAGCGCTCTTCCGACGGATTCGCAGGTCTTCCAGTCGCAATCAGGACCGACAACCAACGGTAAAAGCTTGGCCTGCGGAAATAGAGTCTGCAGAAACGGCAACTGTACTTCCAAGGCGTGCTCGGCCCGATGTCCCCGTTCGCTGAAATACACGGCTGAATGCGACGCTACCAACTTGGATGCCGCCTGTTTGTCAATGGCCATTTTCCCTAACGGCGTTTCGTAGGCGTCGCCAGGGTAGATCGTCACTCCTTCGAAATACTCGCGATGCGTGGGGGAAATGACCACCGCCAACTCGACTTTTTGTCGAGCCGCCTGCTTGTAACCCGCGGCAGCCGTAGCTCCGGAATAGATATACCCCGCATGCGGAACAAGCAGACCGATGATCGGCGGCAGACGAAGGTCTTCCGCCTTGTCCAAGTAGCGCTTGACGTCTCGCGACAGCTGTTGGGCGTCGGCCGGATAGAATTGACCCGCTACCGCCGGCGGCCGTACTTGTGCTTCTGCTCTTTCATTCAACATGGCTCCGCTCCACATGGCGAAAATACAAAGACAAAGGTTGCAGCTCGCCTTCATAAACAATTCCTAAAGAAATTTTCTTCAGCTCCACACGCCGGCAATCGCTCTGCCGCAGGCGGCGCATCTTCCATTCTTGAGTGCACGACTCAGAACGGAAAACCCAAATCGTTTGATGACTACCGCACCGCAGTTCGGGCAATAGGTGCTTTCGCCCTCATCCCCCGGCACATTGCCGGTGTAAACATAATAGAGACCGCACTCCAACCCGATGCGCCGCGCTTTCCGCAATACTTCCAAAGGCGTAGCCGGTATGTTGGTCAATCGATATTGGGGGTGAAACCGGCTGAAATGTACCGGTGTCTCCGGTCCCAAATCGTTCTTGATCCAGGTGCACATCTCGCGCAGTTCTCCGAGATCGTCATTCTGCCCTGGAATTACCAAGTAAACGATCTCGGTCCACATTCTTTGCTTTTTCAGCAGCACGAGCGTATCCAGCACCGGCTTGAGTTCGCCCGCCACAAGCTCTCTGTAAAACCGTTCGTTGAATGCCTTCAAATCGATCTTGACGGCGTCCAGCACGTTGCACAGATCCTTCATCGGCTGCGCATTGATGTAGCCGTTCGATATCATCACGCTGCGCACCCCGAGTTTCCGGCCCTCTAAGGCGCAATCATACATGTATTCCGTGAAAACAACCGGCTCCGTGTAGGTGTAGGCAATAACCTCGCAGCGACGGTCCTTTGCGATCGCTGCCGTCTGCGCGGGTAAAAGCTCCATCGCCTTGACCTGATCGACGTTGGCCTGCGAGATTTCCCAATTTTGACAGAATTTGCACATGACGTTACAGCCGACAGTTGCAATCGAAAAGGCCTTGGCGCCGGGCAGAAAATGAAACAGCGGCTTTTTTTCGATCGGGTCAATGTTGGCGCTGCAGACTTGGCCGTAGACGAGTGAGTAATAGACGCCGCCGTGATTCTCGCGCACGCCGCAGTAACCGCGCTCCATGTCGTCTATGACGCATCGCCTCGGGCAGAGCTCGCACTCTATTTTGCGCTGCGGCAGCTTTTTATAGTACCGTGCTTCATGCAGCTTGTCGGCGTCGTTCTTGCCCGCGGCAGCGGAGATTCCTGCTGCGCCCAATGAAGCTGCGGCCGTAAAAAGAAATTGTCGGCGACTGATTTTCATTTCTTAAATACGTATCCAGTCAATTTTTATTGGATCGGTCTCGCCCAAACGGTGCGCCGAATCGCCTGCCGTGAGAATATAGGTCGGCTTTCTGCCTGCCTTTTCGAGCGTCGGCAATCCAACCTGGCGGCGCTTCTCATCAATCATCTGCCAGGCGATACGGTCGAGCGCCGCCATATCGATGGCAACCAACAGGCTCTCCAGACGCCAAGTGTATTCCGGCATAAACGGCGGTCCGCCTTCGTACTGCGCCGTCAAAGCGTCGCATATCGTCAAACGCACCTTCCGGCGGATGGGCGGCAGACAATTTACGTCCGCAACAAACGGATCGCCGCAGTTCATGTGATATTTATTCGGATTATTGACCGCGCCGAAAAAATTTTTTAACGCGCCGCTCATACCCACGATGCCGTGATCTTTTAGAATCGGCAGATTGATGACGGCCGTGCAGCGCATGAGCGTCAACGACAACTGACTGGCCGCAGCTCCAAACTCGTACACTTGTTCGGTAAATCCGGCGCGGTCGTTGCCGCAGCACTGAACACCTTTGCCCGAATTGAGCGTGTAGCCGGCTCGCTGGAGATCGCGGTCGCGGCGATCCCAAATGATGATCTGTTCGTGCGGCACACCGGCTTTGGTCAGCCGATCCACGACTGCCTGGGTGAGTTCGATTCGGGTCGAAAGGCCCCGTCCCGCCAGACAGTTCACCTTTAATCCGACCACATCGCGCGGTGAAAAGAGCGTTCGCCAAATCTTGTCGGCCTCTTCTTCGAACAGCCTCTCGACCGCCGCATCGAGCATGTTCGAAAGCTTGACCGCATCCGCCCGCCCCTGCGCATCGACCACACCGGGGCGCTGGACCATCACCACGCGGCCTCTTAACTGCGGAGATTCTCCGGCTGCTTCCGCCGATACGGGCGAAAAACCAACCAATCCGGCTGCCGAGAGGGATTTTAAAAAATCTCTTCGCCTCATATCTTTCGAAAAAAAACCGCAATCCCCATCCGAGAATTACGGTTCTGTTGTCTTCACCTGCTCCTTCTCCTTATCGCAAAAATCGGTCGACCAATCGCTTGATGCCCTTCGGCGCTTCCTCTTCAAATTCCTTTGTACGAGTTTCGGCCAAGACTGCCGAAGGTTCGCTTACTGAAACCGGAATCCTTCGCCGATCTTTGACCTCGACGTAAAGCATACGATTTTCGATTGCTACGGCTACTTGGCCCGCAATGATTTCCAAGAGACCGATCGTCTCATCCGGTACAGTGCGGTGCGAAACCGGGTCGTCGGCCATGACAAAACCGATGATCTTTTCTTCTCTTCCGCGAATTGGAACAACGATAAACTGCCAGGGGTTCCAGCCGGCCGCTCGGTTCAGGCTGAGCTCGGCGCCGTAATAGATCTGCTTTAAATGCCGCAGAATGGCCTCTTCCTTTTTGATATAGTAGGACTTGCCGAGCTGATATTCATCTTTAAGGAGACGGCTGAAAGCCGGCACCTCATAAGAAAGCTCCAAGAGCTGCGCCTGTTTGACTGCATCATCACAGGCAATGGACTTTAGTTCCAGCTTTTGCGACTTTTTATTGATGAGCGCGATGCAAACCAAATTAAACTCCAACGTGTTCTTGGCCGCCCAACTGGTCTCGTTGAGCACATCAGTCAGATTGGGCTGCAGCTTAAAGATGCTGCTGTTTGCCAAAATCTGCTGCAGTCGGCGGTTGCGCTTGGCAAGCGTGCTGAAGCGATAATAATTCTCGATGGCCATACTGATCAGGCGGGAAAAGATTTCGAGATTATAAAAAAGATTGCGATTCGGCTGCATATCCGGCTGCGGTTCATCGAGCGAGATGTAACCGAACGTCGCGCCGCTGTGGTCTTTGAGATTGAGCAGAACCAGGTCGCGCTTATGCCATTGATTGACGGCCGGGCGTCTCTGACTGCGACGGTCCGGCAATAAAGCAGCTTCATCACCGACCGTATCCCGCTCTCGTCGCTGATGATAGATGACTTTGATCCGATAACGTCCCTCGAAAATGCGGTCGATGACGTCGCGCGGTACCTCTGGGGCCCGCTGTTCGACCTGCTGTCTTTCCGCTTCACTATAGCCCACCAACGCCTGCTTGATAAAAGACTGCGAACGTGTATCGAGCAGCGCCAAAGTGGAACGGCGGAACCGAAACAGCTGACAGGTGACCTCCACGATACGCCGCAGGAAGAGACTGAGCGGCTGCGAATAGCCGTCGTGGACCAATTCAATGAATTGAGCGATCATTTCCATTTGATCGATACGGGCAGGCTCTCGGGAAACCGCAGAAGGCTCGACCTCCCGCATGGTACCCCTAAAGCCGATGAATTGATCAGGACGCCCCTCGACGCTGATCAGCCTGACGCCCAGTTCGACCGAGTGAACTTTGCCGAACTTGTCGCGCAAATCGACCGTCAAAATGCGCTCACCTGCGCCTTCGGCCTCATCGAAAAGACGACGATAAAAGGACGCCTCCTGACCGGCGGGCATGAGATCCGTCAACGAGAGATGAGCAAGCTCTTCCGCTGTATAGCCGGTAAGCCTTTCGATGCCCTCGGCAACGGATAAAAATCGGCCGCGCCGATCGCAGACAAAGGAACGCTCTTCGGATGCAGATTGGGTTCCTGCAGGTTCGGACTGGAGAGCAGAGTTTACAGCTGCTTGAGCCGACTTTTCAAGAATGCGGCGGATGGCGCGGTTCAATGTCGTCAAATAGCCGTCGGTTTT
>JAPDPN010000059.1:8953-17561 GCA_034506455.1 Candidatus Zhuqueibacterota bacterium
GCTCTTCGGATGCAGATTGGGTTCCTGCAGGTTCGGACTGGAGAGCAGAGTTTACAGCTGCTTGAGCCGACTTTTCAAGAATGCGGCGGATGGCGCGGTTCAATGTCGTCAAATAGCCGTCGGTTTTAACGACGACCTGCAATCCCCCCAATTCTTTCAGTTCCCGCTGCAAGGCGGTATGTTTCTCATCAACCGTAACGATGATGTCGGCTTCATCCTTGAGCGCAGAAAGCACGCCGAAAAAAGCAACCGCGCCGTTATCGATCAATTCACCGTCGATGAGCAGCAGATGATAGCTGTTCTGGGCGATCTTGTCGACCAAATCGGCAAGAGAATGCGCCGAAGCAAGCTGATGACCGGCACGCTTTAAACCGAAACTCTCGGAGGCCGCATCGATAAAAGCCTTTTTGGGATGGGCAATGAGGATATTCATTTTCAAAGCCTTAATAATTTTCCTCCTATTCAATTAACTAAAGCTCTAGGAAAGATGCAAGCTTTTTAATAATTCAAAAGCTAACCTAAAAAGCAGTGGTTCGACCGACATTTAGAACCCAGGCTTTATTGATTTCGAAATATCTTGTTGAGTATCTAAAGGGGAATGAATATATTGTATCGATAAAAAGAACGGAAAATGATGAATCGCTTTATCCTCTTTTGGCTTGTTGGCGTTTCACTTTCTGCAGCTTCGGACTTTAAAGTGTGCGTCGTCAACGGCTCCCGCGACAGTCTGAGAGTTGCCGCTGCGCGTGTGGAACTTTTATGCTTCGCGGCTTCTGCTCAGGACCCTGCCCTCATTGCTCAAAAAGACACGGGATCAGACGGCTGCGTTTCATTCCGCCTTACGCTGGCGGACAGCGCTTCAGACTGCTACTTTTCCTCAGTCTATTCCGGCATAAGGTATTATTCCGACAAATTGAACTTTGCCCAACCTCCGCATCTAATCACCCTTGTTATTTTCGACACGACCACCGACCGGACATCCTTGTCAATCCCCATGCATCACCTGATTGTTGAAGAAGCAAAGGACCGCTTGCATCTCCGCGAAATGCGCGTACTGCAGAACGGCGGCAAGTCTACTATCGTCTCCAAACACAACCAACCGCTTCTGCGCATTGCGATGCCGGTCGGCTTTTCCGATTTCTCCCCCCTCACGCGCGATTTCGATTTAGCGATCGAGGGCGATTCGCTTGCCGTGCGCGGAGTTCTGCCGCCCGGTAATCGAACTTTATCTTTCAGCTACACAACAACCGTTACACGAAAAGAAATCCCGCTGTCCCTGCATTTTCCGGTACCGACGCGCAATCTCGATCTTTTCATTCATTCCGAGCATTGGAGTCTTACCTCTTCGCTGCAGGACTTGGGTGATTTTTCGATTCGCGGAAAAATCTATCGCCGGCGGCACGGCGAAGAGTTCGCCGCCGGTCAGACTTTATCAGTGTTGTTTAAAAAAGAGGGGCAATCCGACGAGGGCTTTTCACCCTATTTGACCATGACTTTGGCCTTTTTGCTCTTGACGGGCGGTTTTCTTTTCAGCCGCGTGAACAATACTGCCGCCTCCTCGCGTTTAAAACGGAAATGACTTTTTCGCATGCAGTACAAGAGCGCAACAACACATCAAAGCAGGCCGGAATTCGGCATTGTGGAGGCAAGCAATCTTTGCAAGTCTTTCGGGGCGGCTCGCGCCCTATGCGATGTCTCCTTTCGCATCGACCCTGGGGAATTCGTAGCCGTATTGGGCGCCAACGGCGCCGGGAAAACCACGCTCATACGGCTGTTGGCAGGCCTGGCGCGGCCGTCATCAGGAGAAATCTTTATCAAGGGCCTATCAGTTCGTCGACATCCGTCGGAAACGAGACGTGCGGTCGGTGTAATGAGTCACCATATATACCTTTATGACGATCTTACGGCAGAAGAAAACCTGCGTTTCTATGCCCGAATGTTCGAAGCCCCGCAGGCGCGGGCCGAGACTTTGCTGAAAGAAGTTGGACTTTGGGAACACCGTCGA
Source organism: Candidatus Zhuqueibacterota bacterium (assembly GCA_034506455.1). GTDB lineage: Bacteria > Zhuqueibacterota > Zhuqueibacteria > Residuimicrobiales > Krinioviventaceae > Fontimicrobium_A. The sequence continues at coordinate 10,959 of JAPDPN010000059.1, forward strand.
AAGCGGATCCGGACCTTTTCCCGCGGCATGGCGCAAAGGGTCTCGCTGGCACGCGCCTTATTGCACGATCCGGAAATCCTGCTTCTCGACGAACCGTTTACCGGCCTCGACGTGTATGCCCGTGAAAAATTTAAATCAATGTTGGATAAATTTCTCGATGAAAAGCGAACCGTCATCTTGACCCTCCACGACATCGACTATGCGCTCGAAAAGGCGCAACGGGTACTGATCCTTCGTCACGGCAGACTGGTCTGTGATCGCCCAGTTGATCGACTGTTTAGAACCGAAATAATGGAGACGCTGCTGCCATCCGAACCATCGCTCAAATAACCGCAATTCTTTACAAAGATTTATTGGTGGAATTGCGCAGCAAAGAGATTCTGAACGGCATGCTGCTCTTTTCCCTGGTGGTTGCGGTAATCTTTGGCTTTATTTTCGAGCCCGGCTCCGAGGAGCTGAAAACCGCCGGGCCGGGCATCCTATGGATTTTGCTCGTGTTTTCCGGCAACATCGGACTCGCACGTTCGTTCAATCGCGAATACGAAAACGCCATGATGCAGGGATTGCTTCTCTGTCCGATAGACCGTTCCGTCATTTTTCCGGCCAAATGGATCGGCAATATGATTTTTATTTCTTTCGAACTTTTGATTCTAATTCCGCTCCTTGTTATCTTGTTCGACCTGCCGCTGGGAGAACACCGGCTGAGTTTGGCGGCGGTTCTTCTGCTTGGAGTTGCCGGCTATTCCGCAGTCGGCACGCTTTTTTCAACCATAGCCGCCCACTGCCGAGCGCGGGAGGTTATGTTGCCGCTGCTGCTTTTTCCCGTCACTGTGCCGATCCTGCTCGCCGGCGTAAAAGCATCAGCCCTGATGATGACCGACGCCGGCTTGAAAGAAGCGGTTTCCTGGGTGAAAATCCTGGCCGCCGTGGACGTCATCTTTATCACGGCGTCCTTTTTACTGTATGAACATATTGTGGAAGAGTAAATGAAGAAATCGTTGGTGATACTTGCGGCATTTACCTACATAGGGATGACGGCAGCTCTCTATGCCGCCTTTTTGTACGCGCCGACAGAGCGAACCATGGGGGAAATCCAAAGAATTTTCTACTTTCATGTCCCCGCCGCCTGGGTTTCCTTTTTGGCATTTGCCGTCGTGTTTGTCGGCGGCATAGCCTTTCTTCGTACCGGCAAAAGTCATTGGGACGTTCTGGCCTACAGCGCCGGCGAAGTGGGGGTGTTTTTCCTCACTTTGGTGCTTGTCACCGGTCCTTTATGGGCAAAGCCGGTGTGGAACGTCTTTTGGACATGGGACGCCCGCCTCACCACCTCGCTGGTTCTCTGGTTGATTTTTATTGCTTATCTGATGCTGCGCAGCTCCTTAGCCGGTGAAAAGGGAGCGCGATTTGCCGCTGTTTTCGGAATCATCGGCTTTTTGGATGTACCCCTGGTCTATATGTCCATTCGATGGTGGCGCACCCTCCACCCTGCCCCTGTCCTTGGCGGAAAAAGCGGCAGCGGTCTGGAAACTCCGATGCTTGTGACCCTGATGATTGCGCTTGTCGGATTTACCCTCCTGCTCATTCTCCTGCTGTTCATCAATTATAAAATCTCTCGAGCCGAAAAGGACCTTGAACTTTTTGAAAAAGAATGGAGAAACGGCGAAATATGACAAAGTTGGGTTATCTTTTTCTTGCCTACTCGGCCATCTGGACGGGATTGTTCATTTTCCTCTTGGTGATCCTACGGCGATTAACCAAGCTGGAAGAACAACTTTTAGAAATAAAAGAAAAATTAAAAAAATAAAGGAATCAACGGATCACGCTCGTCAAGTTGATTTAAAGATGCCAAAGCACGAAATCAACCTGTCGTACTAAATGAAGGGGGAATTATGAGTATTGAAGTTATTTGTGTTGGGTTTAGGATTGCGGGGAGACTTATCTAAACATTGCCTTTAGGCTACCCCAGGTATGTCGGGCGGAGGATATCTTTGGCGCGACGACGATAACTTTTTCGTATTCGGTATAGGTGTCGTCTAAATTCACCAGCTCCAACTTGTAGTAAAAAGTCCTGCCGGCCGACTTGAATACAGAATTGTCTGAATATCGGTACGTGTATTCGCGTCCATTCACACCCACAGCAGGAACAAAGGCAAGCTTTTGAAATTGGATACCGTCCAAGCTGCGCATAATGCGGTATCCCTTCAACTGGCTTTCAGCCGTTACCACCCATTTCAAGTCTACGCGATTCAGACTGCTTTCAGCATGAAAATCGGCGATAACCGCTCCGGCCATCAAAGAGATGCTTGAAAAAAAGGCCGCCGCAAACAAAAATACATATATGTGCTGCTTTTTTATTTTCATACAATATAAATATCCCAATTTAGAATTAAAAAAGCAAGCATATTTTTTACAAATAAAACGCAAAAACATTATCAAATAATGTCATTTTTTATTGACAACTTGCAATTTTTTTTTATATTACCATGCCGCTATCGATCAAAAATTCTGAAAGCGTGTGCTTTGTCTTGTCAGGCGGATGAATTAAAGTTTTGTCTCATTTTGAGCCAATCGTGAATTATTTGTATTACTGTTCAACGATTTTTCGCTTGACAATCCAAGAGTCAGTTTATATATTTAAAAGCCTTTTTTGCTTTTCTTTGTGCTGATCTGTAACGTTTATCTATCAATTAATTAGTGTAATTTTTTCAAATTGCAAAAGAGTAAATCCGCATTATTTAAAGATCGTCTTAACAGAAGGGCTCTTTATGCATAACAAACGTTTTAAGCTGATTTATTTTTCGACCGGGGGTTCCGAAGTTCGAGAATTCAGCTTAGACTTAAGAAAAGTAATCATTCTTTCCAGTGCTTTCGTTGTTTGTTTTGCAGCCCTCTTGATCGGCATTATTGCCCTTTTCACAAATTATTTCCATAATTCAAATATAGCCTCGCTTAAAAAATCCAATACGCAGCTCAGGCAGATGCTCGCCGAAATGGAAAAAAAGGTGAAAAAGATCGAAACGAACGTCGAAGTTATCAAGTCGACGGATCAGCAGCTGCGGCAAATATTGGATATGACTGATTATACGGAGGATGAACGAAAATTAGGTAGAGGCGGATTGGCCTCATCCGAATATACATTGGCAAGCATTCAGCCGTCAACCGTCGATGCCAACGTTGTCAATGCGGCGAGAATAGCAAAGTTTTTGGATGATTTGGACAGACGCCTTGAATTTGTGCAAAAAAGTCGGGAAGAGATTGAAAAGAAGGAACAAGAAAATCAAAATCTCTGGAATCATATTCCTTCCATCAATCCGGTCCAGGGCGAATATCGGTTTACGGACAGTTTCGGATGGCGCGTTCACCCCTTGACTCGAATACGCCAATATCATGAAGGACAGGATATTTCAGCAAAACGGGGTACGCCGGTGGTAGCCGCTGCAGACGGTAGAGTTACGACAGTAGTGGGAAAACACGATCCTAATAGGAGTTACGGCAGATATATAGCCATTGACCACGGTGAAGGCTATTTAACTCTTTATGCGCATCTTAAAACCGTAGAGGTTAAGGAAGGCCAGGAGGTGCGACGCGGCCAGGTTATAGGAACAGTTGGGGATACCGGAAGCGCAACCGGACCGCATTTGCACTATGAAGTCCATTATATGGGAACTATTCAAGACCCGCTTAACTATATCCTCGAAGCAGATCAATAAGTATTGAAAAATTGTAAATCCCACTCTTTTATTGATCGTCATATATTTTATAGCGCCCTTTTGTCGGCGCTTTTTTGTTTTATTCCTTTTACGGTCACAGCTGATCCTTGCAATAGGTCAGTTATTGAGGAGGCGGGCTCGACCGTTATCGAAAATGCCATTGCAGAAGACTATGAAGAAGCCCTTTCGCTTATCGAATCCCTCCAAATTTTTTGCCCTGCCAAACCCGCGCCATATTTTCTAAAAGCCGCTGTCCTGCATTCCATGATGCTGGATTTCGAATCGAACCTTTGGGAACAGGAGTTCGAGACAAGTCTGCAAAAAACACTGCAAATCTGCGATACGCTTCTCCTGAAAAACGCCGCTGACGCTGAAGCGCTCTTTTATCGCGGCGGTGCCCTCTCTTACTATGGCCTGCATTTTTCGCGCTCGGGCAAGTATTGGCAGGGCATTTCCTATTCGATTCGAGCCGTGCGTACCCTGCAAAAAGTTCTTGAAATCGACGACTCTTGGAATGATGTCTATCTTGCCATCGGCTGTTACAAATATTGGAGAAGCTATCTTACGCGAATCTTTTCTTGGCTGCCGTTTTTTGCCGATCAGCGTGAAGAAGGAATACAGGACATTAAAAAAGCTTATCGCACCGCCAAATTTTCCAAATGGCCGGCGCTATCCAATCTGGGTTGGATTTATATGCAGGAAAAAGAATATTCGCTTGCGGAAAAATGCGCCGATGAGGGATTGTCTGCTTTTCCAAAGAGTCGATTCTTTTTATGGTTGAAGGCGGAGGCGGCAGCAAAACAGCAGCGGATCAAAGAAGCTGCAGAGCTTTATCAGCTTTTGTTGGATTCCGTGACGGCGCAAAAATTCAACAACCACTTTAATGAGATTGTCCTTCATCTCAAACTGGCGCATTGTTTCGCCGCGTTACAAGAGACACAAAAGGCTTGCTTGCATGCCCGCAAAGCGGCAGAGCTGCAGCCGCAGGCCGATGCGCCGCCGCGCGTGCTCGAGAAGCAGAACGAGGCGAAAAAGCTGCTGCAATCCCTGGAAAAACAAAGCCCCTAAACCCCTTGATCATCTGTCCGCATCCCTGCTCCTTTCAGCATTGAGGGTAGTTTTACAAAAGCTTCCAGGCATTAGGTTTGCTCAGAACTAAGATTAAAACCTTTTTCGACGGACAGCATTATGCAGGGCATCAAATTATTTTGGATCTTTTTCATTCATCCCCTAGCTCTTTGGGGATTGACCGTCACGCTCTCGCCGACGCCGGTACCCCGTTATCATGTCCTGGAGATGACTTTTGAGGAAAATGTCTCAACAGTCAACCCGTATGATCAGCTTGTCGAGGCAGTCTTTGTTTCTCCAAGCCGCGTCGAGATTACCGTGAGCGGTTTTTATGACGGAGAGAGGCAATGGAAGATCAGGTTTATGCCGGACCGGATTGGTCAATGGCAGGTTCGCTGGCGTTTCGGCAATGCTGTCGGTGAGAGCGAGTTTACCTGCACGGCGCAGACGCACCCAAAGATTCACGGCCATATCCGCATCGATCCGCACAATCCGCGCAAACTGCGCTATGAGGACGGCACCCCCCTCTTTTGGCATGGCGGCAAATACCTTTGCATCATGCGGCCTTTCGGTACCAGCGATTTGCAGGAATTGAGCTTCCCGGAACGACTTGACACCCAAACTTATGTTTCTCTGTGTAGAAAATACTTTCAGGACATTTCCAGGTTGGGATTGAACGGCGCGGTTTTCAAGGTTCAGGTGCTCCCCTTAGATTACAATTTGCGCGAGATGAATCTCGCTTTCTTTAGGGCCATGGATGAAATCGTCCAAGCGGCAATGTGGAACGGCATCAACCTTCAGATAACGCTCTTTGATGTATGGGGCAAGCGCAAGCAAAATACCGACTGGTCTCTGCAAACCCCGCTTTCGGCTGATTGGCTTCTTTTGGAGCCTTGGAATGAATATTCTTTTATAAAAGAGACGAAATTCTATCTCGAATATATTGTCAAGAGATATGCAGCTTTTCCTAATATCATCTGGGAACTTTGGAACGAAGCGGAAAAATTCAAATTTTCCGCAGCCAGGCAAACGGAGGTTTATCGCAGAATCATTCAGCAGGCCGATCCCTACGATCTCTTAATCGGAGCCTCAGAGATGTATACAGCGCCCTACGGCTTGGATCTTTGCCATGCGCATCTGCGCTATAAGTGCTGGCCGGATCAATGGGACTTTATGTATTGGGCGATTCATAACGACAAGAGATATGCTCCATATTACTTTAAATATAACATGCCTTACATTTGGAATGAAATCGGCCCGTGGGAGAACGATGCGACGCACTTTTATACCGAAGAGGATTATCGCAATTGGCACCGCGCCACGTTCTGGTCGGCGTTGACGCTCGGCGCCGCGGGCATTTCCGAAGAACATTGGAGCGACATTCGTTTCCTCCCTAACGAGATTACCCGTCAGCACTCTTTTTTCATCCGCTTTGTCGATCAGCTTCAAGATGTCAATGCTCTCCAATCATCCGACGAGTTAAGACTTTTAAATGGAAAAGGCTTTCTTTGTCGCCGCGGCGATGATGAACTCGTCGCTTATCTTTTTACACAACAAAACAAAAGCCGCATCGAATTCGATCTATACTTGGGGAAAACGACCCTCGGTTATCGCTTCTATAATCCCAAGACGGGCGAGTGGCTCAGCAACAGCACGCGTTACGAGGCGCGCGCCGAAGGATGGCATCGCTTCAAGACGCCGACATTCGATCAGGACATTGTCTTTTATGCTGTTAAAGAGACAATTACTCCGGCAACGCCAGTAGAATGGGGAAAATTGGAAGTACAAATACAGGGGGATACGGTTCTGCTTTTTTGGCAGACGC
>JAPDPN010000060.1:0-17543 GCA_034506455.1 Candidatus Zhuqueibacterota bacterium
GATTTGTGAATTATTACAACACGGTCAAACCGCATGCTTCTCTTAACGGTTTGACCCCTATTGAAAAATTGATTGATTATTTTTATCCCGAACAACTATAAATAACGCTTGGATTTCTTACATCTAAACTTATATTTTGCCCGCAACTTTGAATTCTCTGCATGTTGCGAAAAGTATGCAACCCCGTTTGTTTTCGGAACGGCATAAAAAAAGCTCCTCGGAATGCATTGCAATGGGAGCCTGACGGTCCGAGGAGCTTGAAGGACGGGAGAATAGGCGGGAGGGGGGTGACCTGTTCTCCCGTTGTCCTGCCGGCTATTTGATCAGCGTCATTTTCTTCATTTCTTTAAAAGTTCCTGCTTTCAGGCTGTAAAAATAGATGCCGGGGCTTAGTTCCGAAGCGTCCATCGTTACTTTGTGCGTGCCGGCCTTCAATTCACCATCGACCAGAGTCATTACGTGTCTGCCGAGCAAATCGTACACCTGCAGCGTCGCATAACCGCTCTCCTTTAATTGAAAGACGATGGTGGTCGTCGGATTGAACGGATTGGGAAAGTTCTGCATCAGCGCATAGTCCGACGGCGCATTGACTTCGAATTTGACCATCTGCGAGTAGCTGTAGGTTCCGTCGGCATCCAGTTGACGCAGGCGGTAAAAGTATACACCGACTTCGAGCGCCTCCGTATCGACGAACTGGTAGGTTTGCTGGCGCGTCGTTGTGCCGGCGCCTTTTACAAATCCTATCTTTTGCCAATTCTTTTCAGCGCCCATGGCTCGTTCAATTTCGAAACCCAGGTTGTTGGTTTCGCTGACGGTTTCCCAACGCAGCAGAACGGCGCGGCTGACGCTGTGCGGCGCATATTGCACTGTAAAAGTTGCCAGTTCAACCGGCGTAGTATCAAAAAAGTTGCAGATGATCAGCATGTTGGTCGTAACCGTAACCGTAATCGGGTTCTCAGTGCTGCTTATAGCGCCGCTCCAATTGTCGAAAGGATACTTGACGGCGTCATGAGATACCGCCCGCAGTTTGATGATGGTGCCGTATTCAAAAGTGTATAATGAATCAGCCTTCTGATAGGTTGTTCCTTGATCCATACTGATTTGAATAATTCCCATATAGTCCTGGGTACGCAGTTGCACGAGATATTTCTTCTTTTCAAACACAGCTTCCAGCCGCGTGCTTTTGCGGATGATGAAAGAATAGATGCTGTCCGTGCTCACGATCGATGGGATCAAGCCGTTGTATTCGAGCCAATGCTTGAACTTGTAGCCCACATTCGGCAGCGCCGTGACAGTGACGGTTTGACCATACGTATAAACGTGCATGACGCCCGGCTCGGGAATGGTATTTCCGCCTTGAGCCGGCGTTATGGTCACCAAAAGCGAATCCTTTTCCAGCTTGAAAACGGCCGTAACCTGTACGTTTTTGGTCATTAAAACGCGCGTGCTGGCCTGATTGGGATTTTCGATCTGCACATCCGGCGGACTGACCACCCAATGACTGAATTCATAGCCCGTTCCCTCATTCGGCTTGGCGAAAATATCGGCATAGGTCAACGCCGTATATTGTGTAGGAACTGCCGGCGTTGTTGACCCTTGCGCCGGATTGGCGACGGGCGTTAATGTATACTTTTTCAGTTTGAAATTGGCTTCGACTTTGGTGTTCTTGATCATCGTGACGGTGACCTGAGGCGTCGTAATCGTCTGCGTGTCGTCGATCAGCCAGTGACTGAACTCATAATGTTCGGCGAAAGCAGTAGAGTCGATGCGGATGGTCACTTGTTGCGCGTCGTTGATGCTGTACAAATAATCGTCCGCCTTCGGGATCGTGTTCCCCTTGCCGGCCGGATTAATGCGAATAGACAGCTTGGCCATGCCGCTATGGATTTCTACCAGCGCAGTTCCTCTGCCGGTAAAAGTTACCGGTTCCGAAAGCTTTTCGCCGGTTTCGGTATTGTAGTAAGCGACATTGCTGTCCGGAATAGCTACAACCGTATTGGTCGCACTGACCAGGAGATAAAATTTCATCGGATTCCCCTCGCGGAAACCCGGGTCGACAACAACGTTATTCTGCTTGAATTCCTTATATGCCGTCAGATAAAGGAACTCTCCCTTTTGATATTGGCTGTAGTCTTTTTGGAGAATTGTTACGCCGACGCACAGATCCCCGTCGAACACACCGACTTTATCGCCGGCTTTCGGCATGAGGCCGTAATAATTAAAGCCTTTGAAAAAGATATTCATCGGGTCATAGTTGCTCGGCGGTTTGACAAAGCTGGCAGGCGTCACCTCGGCGAATGCCGGTGCCTGCATCAGCAGCAGTACGGCGGCCAAAAAAACCGTCAGCTTCCCCATCCCTTTAAACTTGCTTTTCATGGCATATTCCTCTCGACTATTGGTTAAACTATGATGCTCAGCAATTTTTTTGCACCCGATTGATAGCGATTGCAAAAGAATGGCTGGGCGAATTTTGATTCTCGGCTCCCGTAAAATGCTCTTTCTCTGCAAATCGGGAGGAAGCCGAAGCTTCCTCCCGACAGCAGGGTTTGGGTTATTTGGCAAACATCATTTTTCTGGTTTCAGTGAACGATCCGGCGGTCATCTTGCAGAAGTAGATGCCCGAAGCGACCCGCACGCCTTCCGCGTTGGTGCCGTTCCAAGAGACCTCGTAAAAGCCCGCAGTCTGTTTGGCATCGACAAGCGTCATGACCAGCTTGCCGGTGACGTCATAGATCTGCACTTTCACGTCGGCATCATTCGGCACGGCATACCGGATGGTCGTGCTCGGATTGAACGGGTTCGGATAGTTCTGCTCTAGCGCAAAGGTCTTGGGCATCTCTGCGGCCTGGAGCTTGACATCAAAGCTGACCATCGCTGTTCCGCGCGGCTCAAAGGCGGCGGACAATTCCACCGAGCTTTCCTGCGACTGCTTGAACTGCAGCTTGTCGGCCGGAATCTCGAATTCCTTGTCCAAATCCTTCTTCCAAACGCGGATGGAGATGGCGTTGCCCTTTGTAAAGCCTTTACCGCTGCCGTCGTCCATGGCGGCGATCAAAGCCAGAGGCTGGGAAGCGTTGATCTCATGCTCGACCACCGCGGAGCCGACCAGCTTCTTACCGTCGAACACCGCCACCTCGTCACCCATCTGCAGCGGCTGACCGTCGATCTTGGCTTCGGAGATATAGATGTTCATCGGCATATAGGGATTGCCCTCGTCGCGCACAAAGTACTTGGGCGGCGCCGGTTCGTTGACCACGGCCAACTTGGGCATCTGCGACGGACAGGTGATCGCAAAACTGGTCGCCGTGGTAACATAGACATAGTAGCCTTCGCCTGGTTTCATGTTGCCGATGCCGTTGTACCAGCCGACGAACGCCAGCTTTTCAAGCGCATGGCCGTATTGGTCCATCGCCTTCTTGAGCACGCCGGCATTGATCAACGGTTGCAGGACCGTCAGGGCGTTCTGTTCCGTGTCGATGCACGGATAGCTGATGATGTTCCAACGGTCATGCATGTTGATCGTGATCGGCGTCGGCAAAATGGTGCCCGGAACCTGCAGAATCACATCCTGATTGACGTTGATGTAATATCCTTCGGCCGGGTTCCAGCTGCCGATCGTGTTGATCCAGTTGCCGAGGAGCTTTTCGATGGTTCCTTCATTGGTTCCAACGACTTTGACCAACTGCGGCACGATCGGGTTGAGAATGCCGCCGCCGGTGATCGTCGGATTAGACGTATTGAACAGGTTGGTGCTGCCGCTCGGCTGCACCGCCAGCGAAAAGATGTTCCAACCGCGCCGCAACTGAATGAACTGGCCGGGGATCTCTTTTTGCGTGCGGTATAGTTCGACTCGAGTCGAGCTCTGGCCGGTAAACACGACCGGATTGGTCTCAACCACATCCTGGTCGACCTTAAAGTACTGCACTTCGGTCGCCAGATAAGTATCGCCGGTCTTGGAATCGTAGAGGCGATAAGTGATCGGGTTACCATCGCGGAAGCCGTCGCGCGCAGACGTACCCGGATCGTCCGCAGAAGCGACGATGATCGCCGGCGAAGTCTTGCTGGCAGCCTGCGTCAACTTGACGACGCCGACGCAGTATTGACCGTCGAACACGGCAATCTCATCACCCACCTGCAGCGCCTTACCAGGATAGAATTCCGCCTTGGTCACGTAGAAGGTCATTGCCTTGTAGGGGTTACCGGACCATACGGTCTGGAAATGCGTCAGAATCGGCAGAGTACCTTCGGGTTTGCCGACGGCAAAGACGGCGCCTTCGTTGCGCAGACCGCCGCGCGTCTGTTCCGTGATCAATGTCGGGCCGGTAGAATAGTTGGCGTTGTCATAGCTGCGGCAATCGCCCTGGATAGTCCAGGTGTTGTTGAGCTCCGCCGGCTTGCCGTGGCGACGGATAATGCGCAGTTTCGAAGCGTCGGAATAATTCTTGAGTCCGGTCGCCTTGACCTCCAGATCGAAGGGCTGCTGCGAATACGAGGTGCCTTCGGTCTGAACGTACCAGTAAAAGTCCGAATAGGTCTGCAGCGTCACACCGCATTCGTCGGTAATCGGGAATCCTTTCGTGCCCTGCGGATATTTATCGATGTGCTGCACGATGATTCCCAAATTATGCGGAATCACTACCGCGCCGTTGACCGGTCTGAAGGTGAAAACCATCGGACGATAAGCGTTCAGCGAACCGACCGGGAACTCCTGGCGGTCATTGCTCGACCACGCTTCGACCTCAAAGTTTTTCAACCGTTTCATAATGCGGCCGATGGCGTAACCGGTGTTTCCGGGCGCAACGCCGCTGCGGTCAAAGCCCTGGCCGTAACCCGGCGACGGCGCACAGATTTCGACGTAAGCATCACCCTCGGTGTCGAGCAGACCGTTGGTAAAGGTGATGTGATCGACATGCAGGCTGCCGCCCACAACGCTGACGATGTTGGCCGGTTTGGTCTTGTTGATCTCGAGCCGAGCCGGGCCTGGCTGAACAGGCATGGGATGCGGCAGACCGTGCCCTCCGGGAAGCGGCGGCCGCAAATCGACGCCGTCCTTGGGCACATACACCGTCTGATCCTGATCACCGGCAAAGCACAGCGGCGACCAGAACTGGCAGACCGGGTCAGTAGCCAACGGATAGACGTTGGACTCGTTCTGGATGTACACATCGCCGTAGACCGTAATCTTGGCATTTTCGCCGACGATTACGTCGTTGCGAATGATCAAAGTATGCGGTCCCAGCACCTCCACCGGCTTGGTGATCTGCACAAAGCGGTTCTTGGTGTTGCGATAACGCGTAAAAGTCAGCTCTTCCACCCGATTCGGCAGCTCGGGACCGGAAAAGATGACCGGCGGCGCATGATCGTAATCGAGGCCGGGATCCATCGGATTGTTGTCTCGATAGATCACCTTGTAATGCGATCCGTCGGCGACAATGGAAGAGTTTTCTTCGATTTCACCGTCCACGCGAATGATTACCAAGCCGTCGATAAAGGTCAGCGATTTGCCGTTCATTACCTCTAACACACCGTTGCGCAGCAGCAGGGTATCGGAAACCGAGTTGCTGACCGGCAGCCGAATGGTCTTGTCGTTCTTGGGCGCCGTATCATCCTGCTCGTTCGGCCATGTGCGGACGATAAACGTCTTGACGATGCCCGAATTTTCCGGCCAAACGTTTTCCGGCAACAACTGGTCTTCCGCATCGTGGATCGCAATAAGGCGAATCTTGCCTAAATAAACCGGCGGCATGTCGAAAGAACCGGAATGATACTTGACCGTTACGCCGTTAGCGACGACCATACGGCCGCGATGCCGAAATTCATTCAGATCGTCGTTCTTGAGCAAGAGATTCTTGGTGATCGTATAGGCGCCGTTTCCGGTGGTATTGATGTGGACCCCGTGCGGTGATTCGATCCAGAAATTCGGAATCTGAAAATTGCTGTTGCCGTGCGCAAACGGCGAAGCATCCGAGTTATAGACCAGGTAGCCGGTGGTTGCCTCATAGGTACCGGCAAGTCGTGTAAAGGTGCCCTGAATGATCAAATCGTTCGATCCGAGATTGACGGTGCCGTCCTGGTGGATGTATGTGTTGGCGACCGTCACATCATACTCGTTACCGAGAATGTCGACCGACTTTTGTACGGTCAGATTTGTGATCAGCGGGCTCTGGAAGATGTACCAGTTCATCGGCGGGTTGACGGCGTTCAGAAAGAGGGTGTTGGGGCCCGCCATGGTCGCGGTCTGGTACAAATAGAAATTTTTGCCGAGGAGCGCCAAATCGGCGAACAAATTGACCGTACCGTTGCGCATGATGAAATCTTTGGTGATCGCCAGCGAGTCGGCGCCGTTGTTCACCAAATCCAGCTGCGAAGCGGTTAAATTGACCTCGGTGTTGGCATCGATGCGCGGATAATTAATGCCGGTAAGGCCGAGCCGCATGGTTTGAACGCTGCCGTTAAAGACGAGTTTACCGGTAGCGGAGCTGACGATCTGCGCCGTGCCGACCAGATCGATGTTGGCGCCGCGCACGGTGTAAACATAGTCGCCGATGTTGATCATGGCGTTGGCGCGATGCGTCAGGTCACCCTTTTCCACCAGATTGCTCTTAAGCGTCAAAGTGGCGAAATTGTGCGTCGACAACCAGTTAATGTGCGGCCGGTTGGTATCGGTAAACTCGACTTCGAGCGACGAAGACTGCGGCGGTACGTTTTGGATAAACTCGATGCTTCCGGGCTCTAAGCCGGCGATAAGCGTATTAGGATTTGCGGAGCAAAAGTCAAGCATTGAACCGTTGCCCACGGCCAATCCGCGCGCCTTGATCCTGTTATTCTTGGAATTCGCCGCTATGCGAATGTTCGGCAAATAATAATCGGAAATAATGGTCGTACCGTTGGGATTGGCGAGGACCAGCCAAGCCGTAGGCTGAATCGTAATGATGTGGCCTCCCAAGTTGATGAGGGTGCCCATCAACGTCAGCACGCGCGCGTCGTCGATAATGAGGATCTGATTCGGATTGATGACCAGATCGCCGCGCACCGTGGCGTTAGTGTTCAACAGCACCCACCCGACGCCGTTAGCGCACATCGTGTTGTTTTGTGTTCGGATGTAGAGGCTGTAGAGCTTGTCCTCCTGAGCTCCCTGCGGAAGCTCCCAGTCCGTCGTTTTTTGGTTGCCCTGATATTCGACGTTGACCATGGTCACAAAGTTCGGAGCCGCATCAAAGGTGCCGTTCAGCCGCACGATCGTCGGATAAACGGAGGCGTTGTTGAACGAAATGTTGTTGGAATTGGTGACTCGGCCGTTGGTCAAATAAAAGAATTCCGTGCAGGTGATCGGCGAAGTAATCCTTACTCCGATCGGCGTTGTAACGTTGTTGACGGCAAAGCTGCCGAAAGGACCGGTACCGCTGACGTTCTGGACTACAGCGCCCTTCATCTCGACAAAACCGCCATTAACGGCGTTAAAGCCGCTGTTGTTGGTAAAGCTGGAAGGAATTCCGGCGGTGGTGTCCTGCCCGACCGTAACCGCGCATTGATCGATAAGCACACGACCGGTCTGAAAAGTGGTATGGCCCAAAACAACGAAAACACCAAGATGAAACGTTACGGCCGGTGAAACCGTGTTGTTGTCGATGAGCATGGTGCCGTGCCATACGGAACCAGGCTTGTTGCCGTTGATGGTCTGTGCCGTTACGGAACCGAGCGGACTTACATACAGTTCAACATTGTCAACACGCGAGGTGCCGAAATCGACGTTGTTGCCGTTCTGGCCGAACTGGTAGTTGGCGCCGCCGAGCCTTAATCTGCGGGTTCCGGGGGCAATCGTATTGCCGCTCATCTCCCACTTGCCGCGGATAAACTGACCGTCTCCGAACAATCTGACGGGAAAATCAGTTGTGCGGAAGCGGACCGTACCGCCGTTGACCTCGACATTGCCGAGATCGACAACACCGGGAACATCGAAAAAGATGACACCGTTGTAAGCCCTCAACCAGCCGAGGGGATCCAGGGTACGGCCGTCAACAGCGGCACCGCTGCCGATCGTAATCTGTCCCGTGGAGTTGTTGACGATACCGCCGATCACACCGCTCAGTGTCGTTTGACCGGCATTGGGAACGTTCATATTCGCCACGCCGTTGGCGGTGAGAATGCCGACCCGCTTGGTTGTGTTGATGACCAGCGTCCGGCCGGTCCCGGTGGCAGCATTGACGGTCACATCCGGTAAAATTCGGTCCCCTAAAAGGGTAGCGGTAACACTATTGTTGGTAATTACAAAATTCAACAGACCGTTGGTAATGTCGCCGTTGTTGTTGTGTCCGTACGTTGCTCCCTGAGAAATGGTCAGTGTATAGCCGCCCAAATCCAGATTGCAGTCCGCTTCCAGCGTCAAAGAGCCGTTCATCTGCTTGCTCTCGTTCAACTGCAGATCCGTTTTGGTGCCGGTCGCAGGAAGAACCGGAGCTCTAACCCATAGTTCTCTGATGACGTTGGTGCTTGCCGAAGGCGGCATCTCCAAGCCGGTCACCATAGGAAGGCCGCCCGGTCTGCCGCCGGTGTACTGAAAGCTGGCCTGCCCGGCAAACTGCAGCTGGCCGGCAGCAATGCTTCCCAGCGTCCTCTCCACCCACGCGCCGTTCTTCATCGTTAAATAGTTGGCGCCGTACACCAAACAAGGAGAGCTGGGTGAAGCGGTGTTCCCCTTCAGCCATAACCTTTCAGCAATTAAAAAGTTGCTGATAAATGTCGTGTTGGCCGTCACGACCCAGGTGTTGACGGTCGGCGTCCCCCCAAAGGTCGTAAAGGTGATGACCTTGCTGCGATGGATCGGGTCGGCCGGCAAACAGTTTTCCGGATTGACTTCATTGTAAATAAAACCGTTTGCATAGTGTACCTCGATCACATCCCCCGTTGCACTGGCAACGGCTATGGCGCCGTTAATGGTCGCCTTTGGACCGATGGTGCCGCCTTGATACTCGCGGGCCTCACCGTTCCAGTTGTCGTTCCCCGTCTGCCCGTTGACATAATACGTTTTGGCGCTTGCCAAACCGTAAAATGCCGAACAAAGCAGAATTGCGAAGACCCATACTCTTCGCGGTGTCCATCCTTTCATTGAAACCTCCAAAAATTTAGTTGCTTACCACGCTGCTGATCCATGTTGCCCTGCACCCAACTTTTGCCGAAACAAAACAGCGGCGAAAACACCGACCTTTAATGGCAATTCAGGTGCCAGTTCTATAAAAAATATGCCTTTTTGCTCGGGAATCATCCGCTCTGCAACGTCTTTATGCTTATTCTTAAAAAAGTTATATGCTCATGATCCTGTAAAAAAATTCAACAGCTCTATGCTGCACCCTCAAAACAGATCCGCAATTTTTTGCACTTCTCGTGATACAATTTTTAATGACTGCAGCAGCTTGAAACAATCTATGAAGAAAAATCGGTTTCTATTCTCTAATTGAAGTACCACCCTTTATCTTTTGTTGTATGCAAGTGCAATGCCGAAATATTAAGAAATAAGCTTTTGGGCGAGTTATAAAACGCAAACAAAGTGCCGGCTAATCCACTTTTTCTTCAACATATACCGGCCCACTGATCTCTTGTTATTATTTTTGTTATGACCCTTTCGCCGTATCGGATTGCAGCGAAAGAATCTGCAACGTATTGAAAACATGTAATATTTGCATGACACTGGAACAAAAAAGAGTCGCTATTTTGTTTTTAGCCTCCTATTTTTTAAATTTAATCAGGAGGTCGAATGGTACGCTCGTTGTCGAAAAAAGCACTTTCCGGAAAAATTTTTTCCGTTATCTCTCAAATTGCTGGAAACCTGAAGGTTGAAGCCTATGTTGTGGGTGGTTTTGTACGCGATCGGCTGTTGAATTTGTCCCTTAAAAGGGACATTGACTTTGTCATTGTCGGCGACGGACCGGCCTTTGCCCAAGCCGTTGCTCAAGCCTTGGGAGCACACAAAGTCAGCATCTACCAGAATTTCGGCACGGCGAGCATTCGTCATCGCGGCTTCCTCTATGAGTTCGTCGGCGCCCGGAGCGAAAGCTATCGCGGCAACTCGCGAAAACCGCAAGTGGCTGCCGCCGATCTGCCTGCCGACTTGGCCCGTCGCGATTTTACCATCAATGCCATGGCCGTCAGCCTTAACCGCGACTCTTTCGGACGTCTTATCGACCCGTTTAACGGTCAATCCGATCTCCAGGCGAGAGTCATTCGCACGCCTCTGGATCCGAAACAGACCTTTTACGATGATCCGTTGCGCATCCTGCGGGCGATCCGCTTTGCGACGGTTCTCGATTTCAACATCGAAGAACAGACGTTCGCCGCCCTCGCATCGGAAGCGCACCGCCTGAAAATTATCTCTCAGGAGCGCATTACGGATGAGCTCAACAAAATTCTGCTCAGCGCCAAGCCGTCCGTCGGCTTTTATCTCATGAAAGAGACCGGCATTCTCGACGTCATTTTGCCTGAAATCGCCGCCCTGTCCGGGGTGGAACAAGTAGGCAAACACAGCCATAAAGACGTCTTTGACCATACCATGAAGGTGTTGGACAAAGTGGCGGCTGCATCGCCGAAATTATCGCTGCGTTACGCTGCTCTTTTTCACGACGTCGCCAAGCCGGCAACCAAAGCGTTCGATCCGGCCGCCGGTTGGACCTTTCACGGCCACGACGAACTGGGCCGGCGCATGTTCAAAAAAATCGGCGAACGTCTCCGGCTGCCGAAAGATCTTATCGAAACCGTTCAAAAGCTGATCAAGCTCCATCTGCGCCCGATTCATTTGGCCGAAGAGGGGGTGACAGATTCCGCCATTCGCAGGCTGCTTTTCCTGGCCGGAGACGACATCGACGATTTGATGACCCTCTGCCGTGCCGACATCACCTCTGCCAATGCGGAACGCGTGAAACGGCATCTTGCTAATTTCGATTTGGTCGAGCGCCGGCTGGTCGAGGTCGAAGAGAAGGATCGCCTGCGGAACTTTCAACCGCCGGTGCGCGGCGACGAGATCATGCAGGTCCTGGGTCTTCAACCCGGTCCGCTGGTGGGGAAAATCAAAAACGCCATTGAGGAGGCCATCCTCAACGGCGTCATTCCCAACGAACACGATGCGGCGTTCGATTATATGATGCAGATCAAAGACGACATCCTCAGCTCTGCTTCCGCATCCCTCAAGCCCGCCAAGGCCGCTGCCGATTCAACGGAGCGTTGAGCGCCTCCAAAGCAAAATTGACGTCTTCCACCATTTGAAAATCGTACATTCCGGCGCAGATAAAGTCGGCGCCGTTTTCGAACGCGTACCGGAAGGCTTCGCGCGGATGAATGGCGCCCGCCGCCATCACCTTGAAGGCGATCCACGGCTGCGGGAGATTGCGCATCACCTCAATAGTCCGCTGCGGATTGTAATCGAAAATATTGTCGTGCCATTCCGGATTCTTGGCGCTCCAATAATTGTGATGATGCATGGTCTTCATCCAAAAGTCCGGGTCGAAACCATATTGAACGCAAGCTTCGATGGTTTCGATATGGTGCGCGCCGATGCCGACCATCACTCGGCGGTCACGAATATATTGAATCGCCTGCGCCAGCTCATCGACTCGGCCGTGACTCATATAATAGTCCGCCGTTTCGCCCTGAATATAACAGGCCACAGCGCCGTAATCGATAGCCCGCTTGATGCGGTCGAGATACTCGTTGAACGGCACTGCATAGACGCCGCGATCGTAGTTCAGTCCGGCGCAGTCGGAGATGAACTGAATCTTACCGATGTTGCGTCGCCAATACTCATCGATCAAAGTGCAAAGAATGGGATTGGTGAGCAGCGTGTTAATGCCGCAGCGTTCGGCGGTCAATAGCGTGGCAAAAATCTTGTCCTTGTTGTGATAAGCCTTGACCAATTGTGAAACATAGATGAGATCGCGCGAATGTGCCCAACCGGAAAGCAGGTTGCCGCCCAAAATCAGACGGCTGAACTCGACCTCTTTAATCTTTGCCTTGGGGATCGTACCTGTTAATTGGTCCAACTCGGCCGGATTGAAGAGTTTGGTACTAGGGCTGGTCATGGCGTCGATCAGATTGCGTTCTTCCCAGCTTTGCCACTGGCGTTTTTTCACCCATGCATAGGCAAAAGCGCCCATAACCGGCAGTGTAGCTGCGGCGCGCAAAACCTCCCGGCGCGTCAGTCGCGCCTGCGGCAACGCGGTTTCTGTCTTTTCAGCAGTACTCGTTTTGCTTCTTTGCTGGGGAAAAAGCGCCGCCAGACCGATTACCCGGCCGGTGGGAAAGGCTGCCGTAACCGCCAAAGCCAACAGCTCGATCAAGTTCTTATTGACTACCAGATAGTGTCCCTCGTGCGGCACGCCGAAATCCAAACCTACGAAGGGGGGATTGGCCAGATAGTACAGAGCGAGCAGGATGATACCGGCGACGGCGGCGGGCCGCACGACCAATCCCGTCATCAGCGCCGCGCCGATGAGGATCAATCCCCAAATGTTGAGAAAATCGACTAATGCCAAAACCGCCGGCGTGGAGGCCATCCACCGGAAAAGAGGCGCGAAAATCCATGAGGAGACACTGAGGTACTCGGCCGAGGTCCAATTTCCCATAAAAAGTTTGACCAGCCCCTCGTATAGAAAGTGCCAGCCGACCGCCAGCCTGAGCAGCACCAAAAAAACTTTTTGCGTCGGTTTGAGAGATGCGTCCATAACTTCCTCACTTTTACAAAAAACGGAGACCGAAGAATGCTCGACCTCCGCCTAAATCAAATCACCACCCCTTCCGATAATCCGACCTCAGCATGGCCGTAGCCTCGTCATTTCCCTTTACGACCATTGCCTCCGGATCATACTCGAGAGACTGATAGGGAAATTTGAGTGCAATGTTGCCGAGCAGGACGGTCTCGGTAAGCGGACCGGCATAGCTGAATGGTGCGCTCGCCGGTTTTCCTTCTTTGATCGCTTTGATGAAATTCTGCTCGTGCGATCCTTCGATGCGGGGAATCGTCTTGGGCGGAACTTTGTAGGCGCGCATGGCGCTTTCGGGGATCAGCCGCGTCATGCCGTCGCCGCTGAGCAAATTGCCCTTTTCGCCGACATAGAGCTGGCCGTTGATCGGCATGCGGCGATTGGGCTCGAGCTCTTCGGGGCGCGGCGGCTGCAGACCGCCGTCGTACCAAATGAGCTTGACGGGCGGCATGCCGTCACGTTCCGGAAAATAATAGGTGACGATGGAAGCGCGGGGAAAAGTCTCGCTTAACGGCCGTTTTTCCCAGATATTATCGTCCTTAAAATCCATGGCATAGCTGGCGGTGACGGATTTCGGGTACTTTAATTTGAGCGCCGTGTAGGGATGGTCGATCATATGGCAGCCCATGTCGCCGAGCGCGCCGGTGCCGAAATCCCACCAGCCGCGCCAGTTGAAAGGATGGTAGATTTTATTGTACGGCCGAAAACGCTCCGGCCCGATCCACAAATCCCAGTCCAAGCCTGATGGAATCTCCATTTCCGCCGGCCGCTCATAGATACCCTGCGGCCAAACCGGCCGGTCGGTCCAGACATGTACCTCGCGCACCGGTCCGATGGCGCCGTCCTGGATCCATTCGCACTCGAGACGAATCTCTTCACCCGAATGTCCCTGATTGCCCATTTGCGTAACAAGTTTGGGATTCTTTGCCGCGGCTTCGGCCAGCTGTCGCGCTTCGGCAACCGTATGCGTCAGCGGCTTTTGGGTATAGACATGCTTCCCCAACTCCATCGCCGCCAGGGTAATGATTGCATGCGTATGATCGGGAGTGGCGATTATTACGGCATCGATTTCTTTGCATTCATCGAACATGGCGCGATAATCTTTGAAGCGCTTGGCCTTGGGGTATTTCTCGAATACCGGCGCTGCAAAATTCCAGTCCACATCGCAAAGGGCAACAATGTTTTCGGTGGCCATTTCATTGACGTTGTTCTGCCCCATGCCGCCGACGCCGACGCAGGCAATGTTCAAGGTGTCGCTCGGCGCCTGATATCCGGGACCGCCAAGCACCCGTCGCGGCACGATCGTAAAAGCAGACGCAGCCGCCATCGCCCCTAAGAACTTTCTTCTTTCCATTGTCAGATCGCATTCTTTCCTCATGACTGTCCTCTCCTAACTAATAAAAATTTCATCAGGAATTAACTTCTTTTTCAACAAATATGCAAGCAAACATTCATCTGATTTGCCCGTTAACATTTAGAAGCGGCTTGATATTATGGAACTGTTGACCTATATTTTGCGGTAACAAACCTTTTCGACCGCAAAGGAGTCAGCCATGAAACAAAACCGATGGATTATGACCATATTGCGCGTTGCCGTGGGATGGCATTTCCTCTATGAAGGAATTGCCAAACTGGCCGCAGGCAATTGGTCCGCCGCCTCCTACTTAGCCAACAGTACCGGCCCGCTAGCGCCAATCTACCATTGGATCGCCAACTCGCCGACGCTGCTAAAAATTACCGATGCGGCCAATATGTACGGCCTCACGTTAATCGGCCTGGCTCTTTTTCTCGGCCTGGCTGTTCGCCCTGCCGCAGTCGCCGGCGCTTTCTTGCTTACACTTTATTATTTCGCCTATCCGCCTTTCGGACCATCACTCTGGAAGGCCTCGGAAGGACATCTGTTTATTGTCGACAAGCTGTTTATCGAGGCGGCGGTGCTGCTGCTTCTTGCCTTTTCGCGCGAAACCGGCTACGGTTTGGCGGCTTTGCGGATGTTGCTCAAACGTAAATCAAGAGAGGGGGAAACCCTGAACGCATCCCGACGCGAGATGCTCAAGAACCTGGCGACGCTTCCCGCCCTCGGCGTCATGGGTTGGCTGGCCGGCCGCAGCAAGGCTTTGGCAAGCGTCGACGCTTCCACCGGCGCCACCATTCAAATCGGCCAAAAGGCGCTGGCGGAGCTGAAGGGCGAACTTCCGAAGGGCAAACTCGGGCCGCATCAAATCAGCCGCTTGGTACTGGGAGGCAACCTCATCGGCGGATGGGCGCATTCGCGCGATCTCATTTATGTTTCCGCCTTGTTCAAAGCCTACAATACGGAGAAAAAGATATTCGAGACCCTCATGCTGGCCGAGCAGGCGGGCATCAATGCGATCAATATCGGCTTTTCCTCCAATCCGCTACTGGCGCAGTATAAGAAAATTACCGGCAGCAAAATCAAGGTGATCTCGCAGGTGCACCCGGATATGGAGAAAAAGGACTATTTCGTCAATATCGATAAAGCGATCGATTACGGCGTCGACATCGTCCAGGTGCAGGGCAACTGGTGCGACTGGCTGGTGCGCGATCAAAAGATCGACGTCATCGCCGCCATGCTCGATCATATTCGTTCGCAAGGCTATGTTGCCGGTTTAGGTGCACATTCTGCCGCAGCTTTGTTTGCCTGTACCGAACAAGGCATCGTGCCGGACTATTATATGAAAACCATGCATCACGAAAACTATTGGTCGGCGCATCCGCGCGAATATCGAGTGAACTTTGAGGTCGACGGTCCGAAATCGCTCGATCACAACCGTTTTCATGACAACATGTTCGACCTCTTTCCCGAACAGACGATCGAGTTCATCAAACAGGCGCAAAAGCCGGTCATGGCATTCAAAGTCCTTGCCGCCGGTGCAATTCCGCCTGAAGACGGCTTCCGCTGGGCGTTCGAAAACGGCGCCGATTTCATCTGCGTCGGCATGTTCGACTTTCAGATCGTCAACGACGTCAACATCACCCTTGACGTCCTCGCTAACTTAAAACGGTCGCGACAATGGTTTGCATAATTCATTTAACCTAATGCAGGAGATCTAATTTATGAAGCGTATTCCCTTACTCCTACTGCTTACTGCCTGTCTTTACGGCCAGGCCTCCGTTACCATCGATTTGAATCAAAAAGGCGAACCGATCCAGCCCTACATTTACGGCCAATTCATCGAACACTTGGGCCGCTGCATTTACGGCGGCTTGTGGGCGGAAATGCTCGAAGACCGCAAATTTTATTATCCGATAACCGACGACTATAAGCCTTTTGCCACCTCCCGCGATGACTTTTGGAAGGCGGGCGACTATCAGTATCTCGCCGCTTCTCCGTGGAAGGTCATCGGCCCGGCCGGCAGCGTCAAGATGGATGTGTCCGAACCTTATGTCGGCGAGCATTCCCCTGTCATCTTTCTGCCAGGCAACGGCACCGCGGCCGGCATCGCTCAACCGGAGCTGGCCGTGCGCAAAGGGAAAAGGTACGTCGGCCGCATCGTCCTGGCCGGCTCCCCGACCGCCGCACCGATCACCGTGCGCCTCGTTTCCCATGACGGCATGACCGTTTCCCAAACCATCCCCAGCCTGACGCTCAATTATAAAACATATCCGCTGACCTTCAAGCCGAATTTTTCCTGCGACCATGCCACGTTGGAGATCTTTTCGACCGGAGCCGGATCCTTTAAAATCGGCACCGTTTCGCTCATGCCGGACGACAACATCCACGGCTGG
The DNA here is from genome assembly GCA_034506455.1 of Candidatus Zhuqueibacterota bacterium. Taxonomy (GTDB): domain Bacteria; phylum Zhuqueibacterota; class Zhuqueibacteria; order Residuimicrobiales; family Krinioviventaceae; genus Fontimicrobium_A. The sequence goes on from JAPDPN010000060.1 coordinate 16,497, forward strand.
CGCCGCGATGTGATTGCGCTCCTGAAAGAGCTGAATTCGCCGGTCTACCGGTGGCCGGGCGGCAATTTCGTCAGCGGCTACAATTGGCGCGACGGCATAGGTCCGCGCGACAAGCGGCCGCCGCGCAAGAATCCCGCCTGGAAAGGCGTCGAACACAACGACGTCGGCATTCACGAGTACATGCAGCTCATGGAGCTGATCGGCGCCGAACCGTTCGTTTCAGTAAACACCGGCCTGGGCACCGTCGAGGAAGTGGCCGAGGAAGTTGAGTACATTAACGGCGATGTCTCCACACCGATGGGCAAGCTGCGCGCCCAGAACGGCCATCCGCAGCCGTGGCGCTGTCGCTTCTGGGCGGTCGGCAACGAGATGTACGGCGAATGGCAGCTCGGCCACATGCCGTTGGAGCAATACGTTGAGAAACACAACCGCGTGGCCGAGGCGATGTGGAAAGTCGATCCGACCATCAAGCTGATCGGCGTCGGCGAGGTGGGCCGCTGGAGCGAGACCATGCTGCGCGTCTGCGGCGATTACATGAACCTGATCAGCGAACACATTTACTGCAGGGATTTGGAGGATGTCCCGGCGCATGTGCGCCAGTTGGCCGATCAGATCCGCTTCAAGGCCGAGGCGCACCGACGCTACCGCCGCGAAATTCCCGGCCTGCAGGAAAAGGACATCCGCATCTCCATGGACGAGTGGAACTATTGGTACGGCGATTACATTTACGGCGAGCTGGGAGTTCGCTATCATCTCAAAGACGCCCTCGGCGTTGCCGTCGGACTGCATGAGTATTTCCGCAACAGCGATCTCTTTTTCATGGCCAATTACGCGCAGACGGTCAACGTCATCGGCTGCATCAAGACGACGCGCACGGACGCCGCCTTTGATGCCACCGGTCTGCCGCTGGTGCTCTATCGCCGCGAATTCGGCACGATTCCGCTCAAGCTCGAAGGCGAGACGGGCAGCCTGGATGCGGCGGCGGCCTTGACAGACGACGGGCGCACTCTGACCGTCTCTTTCGTCAATCCGACCCCGCAGACGACT
>JAPDPN010000061.1:0-13232 GCA_034506455.1 Candidatus Zhuqueibacterota bacterium
CTGGCGGCCGAGAACCTGTTCTGGGCTGCAGCCCTGCTCGACGGCGCCGTAGGGGACGTGCAGGCAGCCGCCGATTCGATGCAGCGGGCGCTTTCGGAGCTGCTGCAGCGCTATACCAAAGAACTCGAATCCGACGCAAAATGACGGACGCGCCTCGGCGGCTCACCGAAGAGTTGCTGAGGCCGTCGCCTCTCCGGCGGCGGGAATAACCGCTTTCACCTTGACGGTCTCTCCCGCTTTGCCGGTGAGCATCCAGCTCTTTTCTGTTTCGCCGCCTGCCGGCAACGGCTCGAGCAGATAGAAGCGCTTTCCCGCCGTCAGGCGAATCCTTTCCGAAACAATTTCGATCTTGAGTCGCGGCCCGCGCCGAATCTGATCGCCGACCGCGGAGGAGGTCGGCAGACTGCCGCGATTGCGCAGAGTTGCCGTCAGGCGATAGAGTCCCGCATCCATGCGCTCGGCTTTGAGAGCAAGCTCGAGCCGCGGTCGGCTTTCCATCAGCTCCATCCAGAAGCGAAAATAGCGATCCGTTACGGCTTTAAGGCTGTCGACAGGGGGATTCTTACGGGCAAACGGCGCCCAGCCGCCGACCTGGACCTCGCGATCGGGAAAATCGGGATGAGAGATTTTTTGCCAGGGGATAAAACGATCAGCCATTCCCTGTGCTCGGTACCAGGCAAAAAGCCCGCGCTCCAGATCCTGTTCGCTCTCGGCCTTGCGGCTCGAATCCGCAGGCGGAAGCCAAACCGGCGCAAAAAAGGACCAGAATCCCAAGTGATAGTAAAGCCATTCGGCTGGGTTACCCCTCTCGGCCTGTCGTTCCGGCCATAAGGGCAAGACGCCCGCCTGTTTGAACCGTTCGGCAACGCGGCTGAAAATCGGTGCATCTTCGAGCAAAGGCTGCTGCAGCGGTTTGCCTTTTTCCGCCGCTTTGCCCTGCCATGGGTGCAGCAGATTGTCGGCAGAAGAAAAACTGAAAGCGGCAAAGATGTTGGAGTGCGCGATGAGGAAATCAGCGAGTGCGCGGCTTTCGGGTTCGGAGAGCGGATCATCGCCGGCCGCTTCGGCGAAATAGCGGTATCGGTAGGAAAAGTTGCGGTTGAGGTCGACGCCGCCGGGCGGATCTTCGTTCCAGCGGCCGTCGCGGTCGTTATCCAAGCCTTCGCCGTAGAGGCGCCAATTCCCGACCTCCCCTTTGTCCGCATCGGCTCGCCGCAAAAGCGGCGGGCATTCCTGATCCTCCAACCACTCGCCCGCGCCCGCGACGCGCATCAGGGTGATCAAGCCGTCGCCGTTCAGATCCTCATAGCCGTCTTCGTCCGTTTCGCCGTCGTGATCGTCGTCCACCGCGCGATCGTTCGTGCAGCGGTTCCATCGCGGCGAGGCGGTGAACGCGGAGGCGGCGGCATCGACATTGAGACAGGGAATGATGAACATCGCTGCGTCCTGCAAGACGGCGAGGCGGTCCGAGAATAGCAGGCGCTCGGCAAAACCGAGGCACACCTGCGGCGAAGCGAGATCATCCCCCTCCGCACCGCCGATCAAAAGCATTGCGGGAAGATCGTCGCTTCGTCCGATCCGCAGCCGCAGCACCGGGCGTCCCCCCGGCGTGCGCGCGAGGGTATCGACGCGGACAAGCTGCGGATGAGCGCGCGCCAAGGCCTCGCACCGCTGATTGAGTTCGTCAATCGAAAAATAGCCGTCCAGGACTTTAGCCGAAAGCATCTCGGCGAGAACAATGCTCAAAACAGCGGCGCGGCAGAGCAGGGCGTTCATGACTGGTCTCTACTTATTTTTCATCCTCAGAGGCGGCTTTCGATCGGCCGTCGGACGATGTTTTTGACGGGGAAACGTTTCATCGCTTCCACGGCGGCGTATCGGGAAGCAGCCGTTCGAATTCGGCGATCAGCGCTCCTTCATAAGCGCCGGCAAATTCGCCTTTGCGGAAGCGCTCCAGAGCTTCGCGGTAAAATCGCTCCCACGATTTCTCCTCGGAGCCCGGATTGATCGGGAAAAAGAGAATCCCGTTGCCTTTGGCGGCCTTTTGATCGCCGGGTGCATCGCCGATCATCAACGCTTTTTTCGGGTCATACTTGCCGTTCAGGGCCAATTCGATCATCTCTTTTTTGGATCCGATCTCCTGGCCGCCGATAAAGCGCACATAGCGCTTCAGGTCGTGTTCCTCCCATTCGCGGTCGAGCGCCTCATGCGGCGTTGCCGAAACGACGATAATGTCCGCCCACTGCGACAGCTTTTCCAGACTCTCGCGCACCAACGGAAAGGGCGGCACGTTGCGGACGATGTCGGCTACGGCCTCGTTGACGGCAATCGACCAGTCGAGCGCCCGCTTGAGATCGGAGTCGCCGGTCCGTTCCACCTCGGCTTTGAGCGCCGGATTGCCCAGTTTCGTCTCCCGCTCCATCCAGGCGCGCAGTCCCGGCACTTTGGGGATGACGGCGCGCCGTGCCTGAACCTCGGGCCGCTCCTCGAGCAGATCGAGGGCCAGAACATAGGAGATGAAGCGGTTGGCGCCGCGCCATTTAGAATACAAGTTGGTAAACTCGGCCGCCTCGCGCGCGTATTTGGCGACCGGCTGAAGATCGAAATACTTGATGAACTGGGGGATAAAGCACTCTTTGTGCTTGATCTCCATGGTGTCAAAGGCGCAGCCGTCGGAATCGATGGCGACGAGGAACTCGTGACGCGGCTGCAGCCCTTTCAGCTCCTGTGCGGGGTCCATTTTTCGGCTTCCTTTCCTTGCCTGCGCTTATCGATATGCCTGCGGTACATAAGGCGGCAAAAGCTGCGGCGCAAAGATCTTTTCAAAGCGCGCCAGCCGTTGGATGCCGTTGATAACCGGCACGCTGACCCAATCGTCGCCGATCAGCGGCTTGGCATAGCGGACGAAATCGTCGGTCACGTCGATGCGGCTGGGGGCGATCCACTCCTTCGGAAAACAGCGCTCCGAATTGGCCACGGCCTCCAGCGGCACGTGGGCATAATCGACGCTGTAAATGATTCCCGGCCTACGCAGGATCGTGGACATATAGCCGGAGCCTTTTTCGACGGCAATCACCACGCAGTTTTGCCCCACTTTGTAGGCCTCGTCGAGATCGACGGTCGAGGCGTAAACCGCGGTGCTGCGCTGATCGGTGCCGACCACCTGGCCGCGCGCCTTGCCGCGCGCCTTCAAGCCGACCTGGTTGAGATAGTTGACGATGATCTGCTGCACGGTGGACTCGCTGGCGCCGTACTCGATATGGCCGAACGAGTCGCGCCGAGCCCCCACATCGCCGGCATCGAATCCTTCCGAAACCACGACGATGCAGCGTCCGCTGCGCTTGAGCTCATCGTTGACGTGATCGGCCAGCTCCTCGAGCGTGACGCCCGACTCCGGCATATAGATCTGCAGCGGCATCTCACGCTTCGGATCGGCCAAGCGGGCTGCAGCCGGAATAAAGCCGATCTTTCGCCCCATCACCTGAATCACCAGCACCGGATCCGACGGACTGGAGCCGAGATTCTCCTCGTTGGCGTTCTGGATGTTCATCGCCCAGTAGCGGGCAGTGGAGCCGTAGCCGGGCGTGTGATCCACCAGCTTGAATTCAGAGTCGCCGACGTCGTTGTCGATCGTTTTGGCGCCGCCGACGACGATCAGGTCAAGGCCGCTCTGATGCGCCAAATTGGCAATCTTGTTGGCGGTATCCATCGAGTCGTTGCCGCCGATATAGATGAAATAGCCGATCTTGTGCGCCTTAAAGACATCGATGATGCGCTGGAAATCCTCGGTCTGGCTCGATTTGATCTTGTAGCGGCAGGTGCCGATGGCGCCGGCAGCCGGCGTTGTGCGCAGAAGCGCAATCTCTTCATCCTTTTGCGCCGAGAGATCGAGCAGCTCTTCCTTGAGCACACCCTCAATGCCGTGCCAAGCGGCATAGATCTTGTCGAAATGATCGGGAAACATACGGCAAGTGTCGATAATCCCCCGCACCGTGTTGTTGATCACCGGCGAGGGCCCGCCCGACTGCGCCACCACAACATTTTTGAACCTTGCCATGAACGCTTTGCCTCCTATTTAGAATGATCCTTTAATCGCGCTTTTCAATCGATACAACTTTTCACCGGCATGCGGAACATAGAGCACGCCCTCCGCTTCGCGATCCATCCACTCTTCCGGTCGAATGGTCCGCGGATCGCGATACTCCAAATTGATGCGCTCGCACACTTCCGGCGGAATCGATGAAGCCAGCGCCACGCGAATGCGCGGCTTTTCGATTCCGTTCTCGAACGATCCCGCGCCTTTGACGTGCGTCGAATGCGCCAAGACGCAGTAGGGAACGTCGGTAAATCGATCCATCTGCTTGACGAAAAAATCACGTACATGATAGCCGATTCGTTCCAGCCAAAAGCCGTGGGTGATCGAGACTTCGGAAATATGCGGCGCATAGATGATCAACTCGGCGCCGTCCGCCGCCACCGGTTCCAGCTTGTACACGCATTTGCCGCCGGTCCACAAGTCTTCATACATGGCCGGCGCACAGGCCAAAATGCGCTGAAACGGCTTGTCCTTGTAAACAATGTGCACTTTTGCCGACAAATCCGCAGCCGCCGACCAGGCCTCTTCCGGCGGCCCAAGAAAGAGTCCGGCCAAACCGTCGTCCCTGACGACCAGACTCATGCAGTACCGCTCGATCGGCACCATGGAGGCGGCGCGGTCGATGACGTCGCGCACCGGCGTGTACTTGACGCCGATAATCGCCAGGTTGGTGATCAGAGCGCCGAGCCAATGGAACATGTCGATGATCTCGGCTCCGGCTATGCCGGGGAAAAGGTACTTGTTGCCGCCGGAAAAGCCGACGACTTCGTGCGGGAAGGTCGGCCCGACGATGATTAGACGATCATAATCGAGAATCCGCCGATTGATCGTCACAGTGACCTTTTGACGCAGGCGGCCGCCGCTGAGTAGTTCCACCTCTTCTTCGTCCAGAATGCCGATGGTGACCAGCCGCTGCGGGTCATCCCAGCGATGGTTGAAGAAGCGGGCTTTGGAGAACTCGTTCTGCCGCTGCTGCGGCGTAAAGCCGAACCGGCGGGCGATCATCTCTTCGCTCATCGGCGGGTGCGTGCCTAAAGCGATGAGAAAGTCCAGCGCCGCCGCCCGATCGGCCAGCAGGCGGTAGATCACCCGAAAGATCATATCCATCGGCGCGCTGCGCGTATGATCGGGAACAATGAACAGCAGCCGCTTGCCGTCGAGCCGTTGATTGTCGAACGCGCGGCGGCAGATTTCTTCGATCTGCGTTTCCGTGAGAAGAGTATCCGGTGAACCGGTGCCGATGACCACAGGCTTGTTCCTTTTCCTTAAACCGTATAGGCAGTGGATGCGGTCGTGCCTCCGCGGCCGGTCCAGTTGGTATGGAAAAACTCGCCGCGCGGTCGGTCGATGCGTTCGTACATATGCGCACCGAAATAGTCGCGCTGCGCCTGAATCAGATTAGCCGGCAGACGTTCGCAGCGATAGCCGTCGTAATAAGCCAACGCCGAGCTGACGGCCGGCACCGGTACGCCCAAATCCACGGCGGTTTTGACGACGCGCCGCCAGGAGGGCAAAGCCGCGGCGATTTCCTGCTTGAAGAACGGATCGAGCAGCAGATTGACCAGCTGCGGATTGCGGTCGAACGCCTCTTTGATGCGGCCCAAAAAGACCGAACGGATGATGCAGCCGCCGCGCCACATGAGCGCGATGCCGCCGTAGTTGAGATTCCATTTGTACTCTTGAGCGGCGGCGCGCATGAGCTGATAGCCCTGCGCATAGCTGACGATCTTGGAGGCATAGAGCGCCTGCTCAAGGTCGTCGATCAATTGTTTTTTGTCGCCGTTAAAGGTACCGACGCCGCCGGCCAGCTGTTTGGCGGCCTCGACGCGCTCCTCTTTCAGCGCCGAAAGGCAGCGGGCGAAAACCGCCTCGCCGATCAGCGTCAGCGGCTGCCCCTGATTGAGCGCCTCGATGGCCGTCCATTTGCCGGTGCCTTTTTGTCCCGCGGCATCGAGAATCAGGTCGAGCGTATAATTGCCCTCCTCGTCCTTGTAAGCCAGGATGTCGCGTGTGATCTGAATAAGATAGCTGTCGAGTTTGCCCTCGTTCCAGCGCGCAAACACTTGATGCATCTCTTCGTTTCTCATGCCGACGGCTCGCATCAGGTGGTAAGTCTCGCTGATCAGCTGCATGTCGCCGTACTCGATGCCGTTGTGCACCATCTTGACAAAATGACCCGCGCCGTTTTCGCCGACCCAATCGCAGCAGGGCACATTGTTTTCCACTTTGGCGGCAATGGCCTGAAAGATCGGCTTGACCAGCGGCCAGGCGGCCGGCGAACCGCCCGGCATGATCGACGGCCCCCACAGCGCCCCTTCTTCGCCGCCCGAAACGCCGGTGCCGATGTACAGCAGACCCTTTGACTCGACATAGGCGGTGCGGCGAATGGTGTCCGGGAAATGAGTATTGCCGCCGTCGATGATGACGTCTCCGCGCTCCAGATGCGGCAGGAGCTGCTCGATGAAATCATCGACCGCCTGCCCCGCCTTGACCATCAGCATCACTTTGCGCGGCCGCTTCAGGCTGTCCACCAGCTCCTTGATCGAATAGCAGCCTTTGATGTTTTTGCCCTTGGCTCGGCCGTTGATAAAGTCATCGACTTTGGAGGTGGTACGGTTGTAGCAGGCGACTTTGAAGCCGTTCCGCTCCATATTCAAAATTAGATTCTCGCCCATGACGGCCAAGCCGATTAATCCGATATCGTAATCGCCCATATTGTTCTCCTCAACGTTTCTTTTTCCATTGTTTCAATATCACTTTCCCGCAGCTCTCTGCATTTGCTGCAGGGCTTGCTTATAGTATTCGGCCTTTGGGTTCAGCCCTGCCGCCCGTTTCATCGCGGCAACGGCATCCTCATAACGGCCGGCATCGTGATATAACCAGGCGAGTGTGTCCCAGATTTCCTCACTGTTCGGCGCCAGCGAAGCGGCGCGTTCCGCCAAACGAATTCCCCACGCCGTGTGTTCCCGGAGTTTTGCCTGATGGATGAACCAGGCGCAGGCGTTCATCAGCAAAACCGAATCGGGCAGGCGGCGCAGCGCTTCCTGATAAAGCGAAATCGCCCTTTCGGCCGCCGCGGCGTCGCCCGAAAGCGCCCTACTTTCCTCAGCGCTGATCAGGCTCCGGTATCCGAGCAGCAACCGCTCGGCGTCGGTTTCCTGACGAAGAACGGCGATCAGCAGAGAATCATTTCCCAGGCGGCGAAAGTCAAACAGCGCCGTATAAAAGTCAGCGGCAGACCGATATCCCGACTGGTTTTGCGGATCCAATCGGCGGACGCGGGCAAAAAAGTGCGCCGCCAACTCGTCCTGACCGCGCTTGAGATAGCGCTCGGCAATGCGATAGGCCCATTCGACGTCGGTCGTATCCTCGCTGAAGCGGCGCAAATAGGAAAGCAGCGTATGACGATCGACCGCCCAATCTGCAAGCGTTTCGATGAGGGCGGCAGCGTCGCCGTTAAAACCAATGATGCGATCGCGCTCGCGCGCATCGACACCCATTACGACCAACGTCGGAAACGCGGAAATTTGAAAGAACTCGATCAGGCGATCTCCCTCGCCCACGCCTTTGACGACGCGAAAGGGCACATATTGCCGGCGAATCATTTTGACGGCTCGGCGATCCTGAAAAACGCTCTTTTCCAAGAAGCGGCAGACGGTGCAGGTCGGCGAGGAAAAATAGACAAGAATCGGTTTTTGCCGCTTTTGCGCCAGATCGATGACGCTTTGAAAGGTACCGGTCTGCCAGTCGATCCGCTGCAGTGAACAGGCGGCGACTAAAAGCGCCGCAACGAGGGCAAACCGTCTCATGGTCTTATCTCCAATTATATCGTCATGGCCGAAAAGCCGCCGTCGACACGGATGAGCGCACCGGTGACAAATGAAGCGGCGCGGTCGGAGGCAAGCCAAATCACGGCGCCGACCAACTCTTCCGGTTCGCCGAATCGCGCCATGGGCGTGTGCCGCATGATGTCGGCGATGCGCTCCTGCGTCAAGATTTTTCGGTTCTGCTCGGCGGGGAAAAAGCCCGGCGCCACGGCATTGACGCGTATGCGATACGGCGCCCATTCGCGCGCCAGCCACTGCGTCAGATTGTTGACGCCCGCCTTGCTGACGCTGTAAGTAAAAACCTTGGACAACGGCGGGCCTGAAGAGGCGGATGAAATGTTGATGATGCTGCCGCCTCGGCCTTCCGCGATCATTTTCCTGCCGAAAACCTGACAGGCGAGAAACATGCTCTTCAGATTGACGCTCATGATTCGGTCGTATTCTTTTTCGGAAATTTCAAAAAACGGCGTGGCCGAGTTGATTCCGGCCGCATTGATGAGGATCGTCGGGGGCGACAGGGTTTCGCAGATCTGCGCCAAGCAATGTTCGAGATCGCTTTTCGAAGCGGCGTTGCCGGGTACAGCCATTGAGCGGACGCCGTACGCAGCCGCTTCCGCCGCCGTCTTTTCGGCATTCTCGCCGTTCAGGTCGAAAATCGCAATGTCCGCTCCGGCTTTGGCGAGTCCGAGGGCCATAGCGCCCGCCAACACGCCGCCGCCGCCGATGACGACGGCAGTTCGATTTCGCAACCCATAAAGTTCTTCGAGGTAACTCATCCCAATCGATATTCCGTCACTTTAACAAATGCAGCATTTTAGGCAACACCAGCGACAACTGCGGTACAAAAGTAATGATGAAAAGGGTGATGACCATCGACAGAAAAAAAGGCAGAATCGGCCGCATGACCTTGGAAATGGTCGTTTCGGCAATGCCGCAGCCGACGAACAGACAGGCGCCCACCGGCGGCGTGCATATGCCGATGCAAAGGTTGGTGATCATGATGATGCCGAAATGCACCGGATCGACGCCGAGCTTGGTCACCACCGGCAGAAAAATCGGCGTAAAAATCAGCACCGCCGGCGTCATATCCATAAACGTACCGACGAACAACAGCAGCAGGTTGATGATGATCAGAATCACCGCCGGATTGTTCGAGACACCGAGGAGCGCGGCGCTGATCTGCTGCGGGATGTTTTGATGCGCCAGCACGTACGACATGCACATCGAAGCGCCGATCAGCAAAAAGACGACCGAGGTCGTAACCCCGGACTGCAGCAGAATAGCCGGAAGCTCGCGCACATTGACTTCGCGGTAAACGACGACGGACAGAAAAAGCGCATAGAGCACGGCGATCGCCGAGGCTTCGGTGGCGGTGAACACGCCGCTGAGGATGCCGCCCAGTACCAGGACGACTAACGAGAGCGGGGGTAAAGCTTCGGCCAGCCTCCGCAGTCCTTCGCGCGCCGAAACGCGCGCACCGCGGCCGTAACGGTTTTTGACCGACAAAACGGCGGCGGTAACCAGCAAACCCAAGCCGACCAAGATACCCGGCAGAATGCCGGCCATAAAGATCGCCGCCACGGAAACGGCGCCGCCGGCCGCTAACGAGTAAACGATCATGACGTTGCTCGGCGGTATCAAAAGTCCGGTGGTGGCGGCGGTAATACTGACCGCGGCGTTGAAATTGCGGTCATAGCCGGCTTTGTTCATCAGCGGCACCATGGCGCCGCCGATGCTGGAGACCGCCGCTGCGGCAGAGCCGGAAATGGCACCGAACGCCATGCAGGTCAGGATGTTGACGTAAGCCAAACCGCCGGGCAGACGACCGACCAGTGTTTCGGCAGCGGCAATCAATCGCCGCGCAATACCCCCCTGCCCCATCAGATTTCCGGCCAAAATAAAGAACGGAATGGCCAGCAAAGAAAAACTGTCGATGCCGGTGGTCATCGTATAAGCGACGGTCAGGAACGCCGGCAATCCTCCGACCGCAAAAATCGTGAGCAGCGAAGCGATGCCGATGGCAAAGGCAATCGGCACGTTGAGGACGAGCAGAACCACAAAGCTGACGACAAGAAGTACAAGCGGCAGGTCCATATTTCTGCTCCTTGCCTTAACTCTCGAGCAACTTTTGCGACGAATCGTCGGCCGATCCCAGCTTTTTTACCGCCGCGAGCAGAAATTCGAGACTGTAAAGGGCGAAAAAAAGTCCGGAAGTCGGCACCGCCAAATAGACGAAACCCATCGGAATGCGCAGAGCCGGGGTAAGCTGACCGAAACGGAAGGTTACAATCACCAACCTCAGTCCGCCGACGATAAAGACGGCAACGGAAAAAAGCAGAATGAGAAGGAAAACGAACGCTTCCGCAAGGGCTGCGGAATGCGGCTTGAGACGTCCGACAAAATAGTCGATGCCCAAGTGAGCACGACGATGCAGGGCAACAGCGGCACCCAACAGTCCGACCCAAATCATAAGAAAGGTCGCCAGCTCTTCGGTCCAATTACTGGGATGCTTGAGAATGTATCGGGTCACCACCTGCCAAGTCACATCGAGGGTAAGAATCGCCATGACTGCCGCAACCAGCCGCTCGAGGAAGCGGTCCAGAACGGCTTTGACCTTTAGAACCTTCATTCGACCTCCCGAATGCGGCGCGCCAGCTCACCGATTTCAGTGCCTTCGAAAGCTTGGTACATGGCCTGCGCCCGTTCCATGAACGGTTTTTTATCGGGATGAAACACCTGCAGCCCGGCGGCAATCATCTTTTCCATAGCTTCCTGAACGAACTCTTTCCATACTTGGCGCTGATAATCCACCGATTCGTCCGCCGCCTCCTGCAGCACCTGCTGGTGAAAAGGCGAGAGATCGTTCCACACCAGGGTGCTGATCAGCAGAATGTCCGGCACCATCGTATGCTCGTCCAAACTATAATATTTGGCGACTTCATAATGTCTCGATGTATAAAGGCTGGGCGCATTGTTCTCGGCGCCGTCGACCACGCCCTGCTGCAGGGCGGTATACAGTTCCCCCCACGGAATCGGGGTGGCCGAACCGCCCAGGACGTCGATCATTTGGATCGCCATCGGACTCAGCTGCACGCGGATCTTTAAACCCTTCAGATCATCGGGGTGCAGTATCGGGCGCTGTTTGGTGTAGAAACTGCGCGCCCCGGCATCGTAATAGCACAAGCCGCGCATGCCTTTCGACTCTCCCGCCAAAAGCAGTTTCCTGCCGATTTCGCTGCGGTAAACCCGCCACTTGTGATCATCATCGCGAAAGAGATAAGGCAGGGCGAAAACTTTGAACTGCGGAGCAAAGCTCTCCAATGCCGCACTGGAAACCTTGGTCATCGACAGAATGCCGAGCTGCAGCTGCTCGATGCACTCTTTTTCCGTCCCCAATTGTTCGCTGGGATAGATGTCGATGCGCAGAGTGCCGTTCGACTTTTCCCAGGCGCGGGCCGCCATGTAGACCATGCCCTTGTGCACGGGGTTATCGACATTCAAGCCGTGGGCAATTTTGAGCACCTTTGCACTTTGGTCGCCGCCACGGCAACTCAGCAGCAAAAGACCGAGCAACGCCGTCAAGCGATACTTTCGATGCATTCTCTGCTCCGCCGAGGGTGATAAGGAAGACAAGTGGAAAAAAGCCGGGAAAGATGATTAAAAAAATGGCCGACTGTTAATCGGCCATTTTCTGCAAAACATTAAAAAAGGACTTATTCGATGATGATGGCTTCGGAGGGGCAGGACTCTGCCGCTTCTTTTACCTCATCTTCCAACCCGGCCGGAACCGTTGCGCTCTTGACGACCGCGATGCCGTCGCCCATCTGGAAAACATCCGGCACCGTGTCCACGCACAACTCGCAACCCGTGCACAGATCAGGATCGACCTTGACTTTCATTGATATCCTCCATTAAAATCTAAAGTCGGGAAAAAATAGCAAAGACGACCCAAAAATCCAAATAATTTCTCTGCCCTTTTCAGCAAGACAGATTATTTCTGCCCAGTTTGCAGAACAAATTGCGAACAAAACAGCCGGCTTTAATAAAAATGGCGCTTTACGCATTCAGAGTGCAAATGAGCATTGCCTCGGCAGAAAGGATTTGTCGCCCATCGAAAAATAAACGCCACGGATCGGTTTTCATTTTGCTTGTCTTTAATTTAAAAAAGCTTAGCTTTTATTAGGAAAAGGAGACGGCTTAGAATGATGAATTGGATTTGGTTCCTTTTGATCGCAATTTCGTTGGCGGCAGCCGTTGCAAACGGTAACCTCTCGGCCTTGATGCCCAGCCTTGTAGAGGCTGTCGGCACCGCCGTGTCCACCGCTATGGGGTTGATCGGCATCATGAGCTTTTGGTTGGGGATGATGAAAATTGCCGAAGCCTCCGGCTGGATTCAAGGGCTGGCGCGACTGCTCCGGCCGCTCAGCCGTCGACTCTTTCCGGATGTGCCTGCCGACCATCCGGCGATCGGCGCCATGACGCTGAATCTGGCTGCAAGCTGGTTGGGGCTCGGCAACGCTGCGACGCCTTTCGGTATCCGCGCCATGGAGCATCTGCAGGAGCTCAATCCCGACCGCGAAACCGCCTCCGATGCCATGATTCTGTTCCTCGGCCTCAACACGGCCGCAATCACATTGGCACCGATGACCATCATCGGCGTGCGTGCCAGTCTCGGCTCTAAGGATCCGGCCGCCGTCGTCGGCCCGACCATCTTTGCATCGACTATAGCCACATTGACGGCAATTCTTGCCGCCAAGTGGTACGGAAGATTGGCGCGCAGTCGATCGCGCAAAAACCTGCTGCAAATTGCCGCACAGATCCTTGCGGCCGTCGTTTTAGTATGGGGGTTCAGCACTCTAGTCTTGCCGCTTTTACAGAGGCTGCACCTGCGCCGGCTCCTGCGAAGCGGCGTCGAGCTCTTATCGAATGGGCTGATCCCCTTGTTGATTCTGTTCATTCTGCTCATCGGCATGGTGAAAAAGATCAAAGTGTATGAAGTGTTTATTGACGGCGCCAAAGAGGGCTTTCACACCGCCGTGCGCATCATCCCTTTCCTCACCGCGATTCTCGCTGCGGTTGCTCTGTTCCGCGCTTCGGGAGCCATGCAGGTCTTTGTCGGCCTGCTCTCGCCGGTTACCGACGCCTTGGGTATGCCGGCGGAAGTATTGCCCGCCGCCTTGCTGCGGCCGCTTTCCGGCAGCGGATCTTTGGGCGTCATCACAGAGCTGATCAAGACTCACGGTGCCGACTCGTTCATCGGCCTGCTCGCCTCGACCCTTTACGGCTGCACGGAAACAACTTTTTATGTC
>JAPDPN010000061.1:13332-17346 GCA_034506455.1 Candidatus Zhuqueibacterota bacterium
GCGCGACGGTTTTCTGCTGGTCGGTGAACCAGGAGGGGGTTGCGGTCCAGACATCGATCAGTAACAATCAGGGGGAATATTCGCTCCGTCATTTGGATGCCGGAGATTACTATGTCGTGGCAACGGCCGAAAATTACGACATCCAATTTTACCGCAACGGCCGTTCGCCGATGGACGCTGATCCGGTGCACGTCGATGACGGTGCCGCCGTTACCGGCATCGATTTCAACCTGAAAAAGCTTGCCGGCGGCGCCGGAGCTATTTCCGGTCGCGTTACCGATGAGGCGACCGGAACACCGATTGCCGGCGCATGGATCGTGGCTTTGAGCCGCAAGAGCCCTTTTGCGCAAAAGAATCTTTTCGCCGTCTCTGACGCATCCGGCAATTACAAGATCAGCAACGTGCCGGACGACACCTATTTGGTTGCTGCTTACGCCAACGGTTATCTGCCCGAGTATTATGAAAACGCCTATGCGATGGTCAAAGCCAAACCGGTGATTGTGAAGGGACAAGAAGTTCCGAATATCGATTTCCCGCTGGCAAAGGGCGGCACGATTTCCGGCAAAGTGACGGCCGGAGAGGGAAAGCCGGTGGCAGGTGCCATCATTGCGGCGCAGCCGTTCGACAACCGCCCCGCCTTGCTCGACATCCCTGGCGTCAACATTGTCCGCCAGACCGCCGTTACCGATGAAGAGGGCAAGTATATCATTTCCGGCCTTCCGGAAGGAACTTATCGGGTGATGGCGCAGGCGACGATCGGCAGTTTTAACGCCGTGCTTTTTTTCGACAATAAAAAGAATGCCAAAGACGCGGATCCCGTTGCGGTGCAGGCGGGCAAAGAGACTGCCGGCGTCGACTTTAACTTTGCCGAACCGACGGCAAAAATAACCGGTACGGTGCGCGATTCATCCGGCGCGCCGATAAAGGGAGCGTTCGTAACGTTTGTCTTTAAGAACCAGACTGAAGAATTGACTTGGGCGAAACTGCGTCGCTACGCCGAAACCGATTCGGAGGGCAAGTATGAACTGGCAAATCTGCGGCCCGGCGTGTATTTTGTCGGCGCTTGGATTAAGGATGCGCGACAGCTCAAAGGCGTTTGGTATGACGGCGCCGCATCGCTCAAAGAGGCGACTCCCATTCAGCTTGCCGAAGGCCAGATCGTTGCGGGCATCGACTTTGTTCTCGACACGAGCACGGACTATGGCGCCCTCAGCGGTAAAGTGACTTTTGAAGGAGACGACTCGCCGGTCGTCAACGCCGTCATTCAAGCGATTCCCAAACGCGGCAATGTGAAAAATTCCCTAAAGCATTTTTCGCAGTTCTTTACCACCACCGATGAAACCGGCGCCTATCGACTCTATCCCCTTTGCGAGGGTGACTATTACATTGCCGTAAGGCTGGGGGGTTATGTCGAGTATTTCGACAACAAACCGGCTCAAACCGCCGATGTGGTGCACGTGACGGCCGGACAAGAGACCGCGAACATCAATTTTCAAATTCCGGCGCCTCCTGCGTCGGGCAGCGTTATTGCCGGAACGGTGATCGACGAAGCGACCGGCGCGCCGCTGCCGCAGGCGCTGGTGACGGTATTTCCGGCCAAGCGTCCGCAAAACGCTTCTGAACCGGCTGCGCAATGGACGCGCACTTATTACGCCGGCGTGACCGATGCGGACGGTACCTTTGAAATTGGCGGCATCGCCGCGGGGCGATACATCGTCTCAGCCTGGGCGCGCGGCTATGTCGGCGAATTTTATGACAATACCCATAATCCCACAGCAGCCGTCGTCCTGGAGATGGACGGTACAAATCGGCGCGACGGTATTGAAATCGCACTCCAGCCGGCGCAGGTGCCGCAGACGCCGCTGGGAGGCGTGCTTGCCGGCGAGGTCAATGACGGCAATGAGGGCGTTGATCAGGCCATGGTCTGCGCGGTCGATGAAAACAATAGAGTCGTGCAGTCCTGCCTGACGGCCCCAGACGGCAGCTTTGCCTTGACCGGTCTCGACAGCGGCTCCTATCGGCTGATGGTCGCTCGTCCCGCTTTTCAAGTAAGCTATTACCCGAGCGCCGACCCCGCCCGGAGCCTCGCCGTGGATTCAGCTGATCCCAACAGCACCATTGACCTTGCTCTTACGCTTTCCGTCGACCCGGCCTCCATTACGGCTCCAGCCGGTAAACCGATCCTAAGCTATCGATTGGAGCAAAACTATCCCAATCCGTTCAATCCTTCTACCACCCTTATCTATCATCTGCCGCGAAAGGCTGCCGTCACTTTGTCGATCTTTAACGTGCACGGCCAATGGGTCACCACCCTGGTCGATGGCGTGCAGGACAGCGGCATTTATCAGGTGGTTTGGAACGGCCTCGATCAGAAGGGAAAACCCGTTCCGTCCGGCGTATACATCTGTCGATTTGAAGCCGACGAGTTTACCGACTTTAAGAGTATGCTCCTTCTCAAATGATGCTGCAGGAAAGGCCCTCACAAGTTGTCTGTTGTGAGGGCCTTTCGTTTGCAACTTTGCCTTGCATTCCATGGAATTTTTTCGTATTGTCGCTCTCTACAACGACATTGGAAGAGCGAAATGCCCTATTTGGGAGAGACAGCCGCCTTAACGGCGGCTTTTTTTTGGGGATTTGGAGCGTTACTGTTCGAAAACGCCGGAAAACGAATCGGCGCTCTGCCGACCAATCTTTTGCGTCTCGTACTAGCCTGCATTTTTTTGAGCGCCACTCTTTATGTCCAAAAAGGAGTGTTTATCCCCCTAGACGCCCCGCCGCACAGTATGAAAATGCTCGGCCTGAGCGGCTTGGTCGGCCTCGCGTTAGGAGACGGCGCTCTGTTCTACGCCATCGTCATACTCGGTCCTCAACTCTCTACTCTGCTGCTCTCCCTGGCGCCGCCCATCACCACCCTTACCGCATGGATATTCCTCCACGAAAAATTGAGCTCTACTGCCGTCAGCGGCATTGTGATCACTTTTTTGGCCATTGTCTGGGTCATCAAGAATCCGCGCGATAAAGCGGTTTATCGCGGCTCGAAGACGCTCGGCGTTGCTCTCGGATTGATCGCTGCCCTGGGACAGGGACTGGGCGTCATCTTGGCCAAACAGGGATTGAGCGGCGATCTGGACGCGCTCTCGGCAACGCTTTTACGCATGCTGCCGGCAACGATCGTCATGTGGCTGTTTGCGCTCATAAGCCGTCAAGCCAAACCGGCTGTGGCGACGCTGAAAAACCGAAAAGCGGCATTGATCGTTCTGGCCGGAGCTCTTTTGGGTCCGTATCTCGGGGTGTGGCTGTCGATCGTGGCGGTCAAATATACCGAGGCGGGCGTCGCCGCGACTCTGCTCTCGACTGTGCCGATCATGCTTATCCCGCTTGAATTTCTATTTTACGGTCGCAAACCAACCTGGCGCAGCCTGATCGGGACGCTGGTCGCCGTTTTCGGCGTGGCGCTCATCTTTGCCAGATGACCGGCCGCGTGCGGAATTTGCGCGATTGCATTGCCGAATACTTTTCGCTATTTTTATTCTCATGCAAATTAATATGCTGCCGTTTCGGCGCCCGATTTATTTCAACAGAGAATATGGAGTCGGCCTATGAAAAAAGTTAGTTCCTTTTTGCTTTTCATCTTTATTTCGGCAGGAGGAGGCATGTCGTCGGGCACATTAGCCCCTTTTAGTTCGGCGGATGACGTCGGCAATTGCCGGTTCAAAGGGCAGACCGTATACGATCCGGTCACCCAAACCTTCATCATCGGCGGATCGGGCCGCAATATGTGGTTCAAAGAAGACGAGTTTCATTTCGTCTGGAAAAAAATGAGCGGCAATTTTATTCTGACCGCGCGGTTTGCCTTCATCGGCCAGGGCGTCAACCCGCATCGCAAGACCGGCTGGATGATCCGAACCGCTTTGACGCCCGACTCTCCCTATGCCGATGCCGTGGTACACGGCGACGGTTTGACCTCACTGCAGTTCCGCCGCGCCTTCGGCAACGATACCGAAGAAATCAAGG
>JAPDPN010000062.1:0-6835 GCA_034506455.1 Candidatus Zhuqueibacterota bacterium
ATTCGGCTCTCGACGGGGCAGCCATGCGCAAACAAGTGCGCATCTTTTTGCTGGGAAAAAAAGAAGGCCCCTTTATGGACCTGCTTCTTTATACCCCAGTTGGGAAAAAATCATCACCCGTCTTTTTGGGTTTGAATTTCAACGGCAATCACACGGTCATCGACGATCCGGCGGTGCGGCTGCCGGAGAGCTGGGTACCCAACGATCCAAAATTCGGCATCACGGATCATCGTGCAAAAGAAACCAACCGCGGCGCCGCTGCTTCGAGGTGGCCGATCCGCGAAATCATCGCGCGGGGCTACGGCGTCGCGACGATCTATTACGGCGACATCGATCCCGATGATGAAGGCCGCTTTGACAACGGAATCCATCCCTTTTTCTACCGCAAGGGGCAAACACAGCCGGAGCCAGACCAATGGGGATCGATTTCAGCCTGGGCGTGGGGACTATCGCGCGCTATGGATTATCTGGAGAATGATTCCGATGTAAACGGCGACAAGGTGATCGTTTGGGGCCATTCACGGCTCGGCAAGACGGCGTTATGGGCAGGAGCGTCGGATCCGCGTTTTGCCATGGTCATCTCCAACAATTCCGGCTGCGGCGGCGCGGCACTGTCCCGTCGGCGTTTCGGCGAAACCCTCAAAATCATCAACACCACTTTTCCGCACTGGTTCTGCGACCATTTTAACCGCTACAACGATGCCGAAGACGATTTGCCGGTCGATCAGCACATGTTGATTGCTTTGATCGCCCCGCGGCCGGTCTATGTTGCAAGTGCCGAGAATGATCTTTGGGCTGATCCGCGAGGCGAATTTTTAGCCGCTAAATTCGCCTCGCCGGTCTATCTGTTGTTCGGCCTGCAGGGATTTCCTGCAGAAGAGATGCCTCCGGTCAATCAACCGGTCATGGGGTCGATCGGCTATCATATCCGCAGCGGTGATCACGACGTTACTCTGTACGATTGGCAGCGTTTCATGGATTTTGCCGATCTGCATTTTTAAACTGAAACAGAAGGAACGGTTATGACTAATAATCGACTCTTCCCTCTGCTTGCCGCCGCTCTTTTGCTATTTTGCCGCAAAGCCGCTCCTCCCGGCAAGGAGCTCTCTTTTACCATGATGCAGACGACTCGCTCCTGGAGGGCCGAAAACGGCATCGACGCGCAACTGACTGCTTCTTTCAGCTATCCGCACTTTTACGGCAATGCGGCGGCGGATTCACTCAATCGCTTTGTCAAGGAGCTCATCCTCTTTCATACTTTGAACGAACCGGCTGATGTCGAAATTGAAGATGCGGCACAATGGTTTGTCGATCAATTTCGTGAGTATATAATAAAAAGTGACTACAGCCAAAACTGGGAATTAAAGATTTCGATCGATGTGATTTATCAATCGCCGAAAGTATGGACTCTTCGGCTCAATACTTATCGCTTTACCGGCGAGGCGCACGGCAGCTCCTATGTTGAGCTCATTGTCTTCGATCCGCGCAATGGTCAAAGACTTCTGCCTGAAGATTTTACCGATCGTAGGGAAGCATTGCTGTTACAGCAATTTGCGGAGAGTAAATTCCGTGAACAACATCAAATTCCGACTGATGCTTCGCTGGAGGAAGCCGGCTTTTGGTTTGAGGAGGACCAATTTTATCTCACCGGCAATTTCGGCGTCACAAAGGAAGGATTCCTTATTATTTATAATCCGTATGAAATCGCCCCCTACGCACTCGGACGAACAGAGCTGCTCATCACTTGGGAAGAATTGCGGCCCTTTTTAAAGCCGACTAGTCCTCTAAGCGATACCATCGATCAATCATAGGAGTGAGATCGATCGGCCGCTCTTTGTGGGTGAACTCGTTGGTGTGGGGGTCATACCGATACTCTTCCCCCCACCTTTTGCCATAGCGCATGATTTGCCGCACGGCGTCGACGATAAAGTCGAGTTCCGCATCCGTCATCGTCGGGTGAATGGAGATGCGCACCCAACCCAGCTTGGCCGAAAGATCGCCGCGATCGATGCGGTCGGTCATCTCTTTTGATCTTGTCGGATCGACGTGCAGCAGATAATGGCCGTAGGTTCCGGCGCAGGAACACCCTCCCCTCACCTGCACACCGAATCGGTCATTGAGCAGGCGCACCATGAGGTTATAATGCAGATTATGCACATAGAGGGAAAAAATTCCCAGCCTTTCGGTGACATTGTCCGCAAGAATATGGATATCGTGCAGAGAACGCAGGCCGTCGAACAACCGCTCTACCTGCTCTTTTTCGCGGGCAAGGATGGCTTCGACCGTCATTTGCTCCTTCAGCCGGATGGCCAGGGCGCCGCGGATCGCCTGGAGAAAGCCAGGCGTTCCGCCGTCTTCGCGCAGCTCGATGTCGTCGATGAAATGGTGTTCGTGCCATGGATTGGTCCATAAAACCGTGCCTCCCCCCGGCTGATCGGGAACGCGGTTCTTGTAGAGCTCTTTGTCAAAGATCAGCACGCCGGAGGACCCGGGGCCGCCGAGAAATTTATGCGGCGAAAAATAGACGGCGTCGAGTTTGGCCTCTTCATCGCCGGGGTGCATGTTGATCTCGACGTAAGGCGCGGCGGCGGCATAGTCGATAAAACACCAGCCGCCGTAACGGTGCATCAAACGGGCGAGCTCATGCACCGGCGTGGTGATGCCGGTCACGTTGGAAGCGGCAGTAAAGGCGCCGAACTTGATCGGTCTGTCGCGGTACTTTTTCAATTCATCTTCGACGCGATTCAGATCGATCAATCCGCGCTCATCCGGCGGCACAATGACGACCTCGGCAATCGTTTCCTCCCATGAAGTCTGATTCGAGTGGTGCTCCATATGAGAAATGAACACCACCGGCCGACAACGGACGTTGACGTCGATGCAGTCGCGAAACTGGTCGGGCAGCCGTAAGCCGAGGATGCGCTGAAACTTGTTGACCGCGGCCGTCATGCCGAATCCCGCGTTGATGATCACATCGTTCGGCCCGGCGCCGCAGTGGCGCTTTATGATGCGGTGCGCTTCCTGATAGGCCAGGGTCATCGAAGTGCCGGTCACGTTGGTCTCTGTGTGCGTGTTGCCGACAAACGGCCCGAGATCATGCATCAACTTTTCCTCGATCGGACGATAAAGCCGGCCGCCGGCCGTCCAATCGGCATAGACCATCTTTACCATGCCGTAAGGCGTTTCGTATTGTTGGTCGATGCCGATAATGTGCCGTCGAAAGCGAGTCCAATCCATAAAATGAACCTTGTTGATTAATAACCGTTAAACAGTCTGCGCTGCAAGATGATGTTTCAAGACTCGCCGAAAAATAATATTTTCCGCTGAACCGGCAAACGGATTTTTACAACGTATGAATAGCCGGCCTTATGTTTGCATAAAAATCGATAGCACGTTTTGCAAAATGAGGTTGGCCCATATGCCGTTGTTGAATCCATAAAAAAAACGAGGAACCGCGGCGATGCGTTATGCGATTATCTCCGATATTCACGGCAACTTGGCGGCCCTGCAGCGGGTTCTGGAGAGAATTGAACAAGAGAACTGCGACCGCATCATTTGTCTGGGCGATGTGGTCGGATATGGTCCATTTCCGAACGAGTGTTGCGAACTCGTACAAAACCGAGCGGCGATTACCCTATGCGGCAATCACGATGCGGTTGCCGGCGGCCGCATTCGTCCCGATTTTTTTACCATCTATGCGGCGCAGGCGATCCGCTGGACGCTCGGCAGACTCAATGAGGCTAATCAACGCTTTTTGGCAGGCTTACCGCTCATCCAAAGAGAAGGAAACCTGATATTCGTCCATTCCACTCCTCAAGAACCCGAAGAGTGGCACTATCTGACCTCCATCGTCCGCGCCGCCCGCGAGTTTGAATCGTTTTCCGAACAGATCTGCTTTATCGGTCACACGCACATGCCGACCGCTTGGGTGCAGGTTGACGGCGACATCGAACGCCGCACTGCAGAATTTCTCCGCATCTTGCCTGAAGAGCGGTATATCATCAATGTCGGCAGCGTCGGCCAGCCGCGCGACAACAATCCCGATGCGTGTTTCGGCATTTGGGACGATGAACGCAGCGAGTTCCGCCTCGTCCGCACGGCTTATGACATTCACGCCACCCAACAGGCAATGCGCGAACACCGGCTGCCGGATTTCCTTATCGAAAGACTGGCCTACGGCCGATAACGCAAAGGAATATTGACTATGTTTGTCGACGAGCAAGTGCAAAATAAGCAGATGGTTTTTTCCGAAGCCACATTCGAGAAAATCTCGCGAATCGTCACTGAGTTGAATAAACGGCTGAAAGCCCACGCCTGCATCTTTGCCGACATGAACGGTTACATTGTCAATTACAGCGGCGATCAGCCGGAATTCGACGTACACTCTTTTACCGCCGTGGCAGCGGGCAGCTTTTCCACCGCCAAAGAAATGGCCTTGATGGTTAGCGGCAAAAAGCATTTCGAACACGTCTTTTTCGAAGGCACCGACCGCCATGTTTACATGTGCAGCGTCGGAGACGATTATTTGATGATCATCGTTTTCGGACAACAGACGCCGGTCGGCTTTGTGCGCCTGCTGACGCATCATGCCGTCGAGAAACTCGCCGGATATCTGGAAAGCCTGCGGCGCAGTACCCGACAGGTGCAGACTTTTATCGACGCCGATTTCCGGCGCAAATTAGATCATGAGCTGGATCGCGCCTTCGGCCTCTCCTAAGGACCTCCCATGCACATCGATTGGAAGAATCAGGAAATCATTTTCAAGATCGTCTATTATGGACCAGGACTGGGAGGAAAGACGACCAACTTGGAATATATCCACTCCCGGCTCGACCCTTCCTGCCGCAGCGAATTGATTTCCTTCAAAACCAGCGTCGAACGCACGCTTTATTTCGATTTCATTCAAATCGAAACGCGCGCAATCAACGGCAAGCGGCCGCGCTTCAATCTCTATACGGTGCCCGGTCAGGCCCAATACGGCTTTGGCCGCAAACTGGTATTGAACGGCGCCGACGCCCTGGTTTTTGTTGCCGACTCTCAGGAAGGGCGCATGGACGACAATCTTGCCAGTCTTCAGGACTTGGAAGAAAAGCTGGCGCTTTACGGGCGTTCTTTGCGCTCCGTCCCATGGCTTATCCAATACAACAAACGCGATCTGCCCAGCGCGTTGAGTTTGCCCTTGCTGCAAAAGAGGCTCAATTTCTTTAATGTCCCCTACATCGAAGCGGTGGCCGTACAGGGAATCGGGGTCATGGAAACTTTACGCTTGGTTATACATCTTGCTTTACAATCCCATTCAGTGAGCGAACGACCGGAAAGGATGACGCAGGCCCGCGAATAGCGCTGCCTATGCGACAAAAGATGACACGCAAAAAAAACACGTTGCCCGCCGAGGAACAGAAACCGCCCCTCTTGGCAACCATTTCGTGGATTCTCTACGATTTTGCCAACACCGCCTATTCGATGAATGTGGTGTCGCTCTATTTCAGCACCTGGATCATCATCGAGTTGGGACGACGGGATATTTGGGTTTCTCTGGTCAATTCCCTTTCGATGGCGTTGGTGGCCGTCACCCTTCCGGTGCTGGGCGACTGGTCGGATCGACGGCAATCCAAGCTGAAGGCGCTGCTGATCTTTACCCTTGGTTGTATCGGCGGCACTTTTTTTATGGGCGTCGTCGGTAAAGGGATCTCCGATGCAGGCATCGTGGTGCCGATCGTCTTGATTTTGTACGTCATTGCCAACTATAGCTATCAGGGCGGCCTCGTGTTCTATAACGCCCTATTGCCGGCCGTCAGCACTCCAAAAACCTTAGGTCGTGTTTCAGGTTACGGTGTCGCCATCGGCTATTTGGGTTCGGCGGCAGGACTTTTGGTCGGCGGCCTTTTCGTCGACGGCAGCCTCTTCGGCTGGAAAATAGCCGGCATGGAGCCGGGAGGGCGCGCCGCAGCGTTCATTCCCACGGCGCTGCTGTTCTTGATTTTTGCGCTGCCGGTTTTTATTTTTGTTCAGGAGCCCAAAACGGCTGAAAAACTCAAAAAATGGACGGCAGCAGATTCCTATCGCCAGGTTTGGAAATCTCTCAAAGACACGCAAAAATATCCAGGATTGCTGCGCTTTCTGGTTGCCAAGTTCTTATACGAAGACAGCATCGAGACCATTATTATCTACATGGGCGTTTATACGCAGGCGGTTATCGGCTTTTCGTCGGCCGAATCAACCAACTTTTTTATTTTGCTCATTCCGGCGGCCGTGATCGGTTCGGCCTTGTGCGGCATTCTGACCGATCATTTCGGACCCAAGAAAACGCTCGTCGGCGTGATTTTCGGCTGGGTCGTCTGCTGCAGCGGTGTGGTATTGACTGCCCATAGGCCGATGTTCTGGATCCTCGGCGCCCTTATCGGCGCCTTGATGGGTTCCACCTGGACAGCCGCACGGCCTTTGCTCATCACCCTGGCGCCGAAAGAACGTCTGGGAGAATTCTTTGGTCTGTACGCCCTTTCCGGTAAAGCGGCGGCGATTATCGGCCCATTGATCTGGAGCGGCGCCGCCCGTCTTGCGGAACCCTCCGGTCAAGCCGTAAAATATCGCGTCGCATTGGCATCTCTTACACTCATCATGTTTGCCGGAATGATCGTCCTGCTGGGCGTTCCGGATCTGCACCGACGAATGAAACTGCAAAAACAAACTGAAGAGACGCGCGCATGAAAATCTCGGCAGTCTTTTCTGCGGTTTTAATTTTCTACGCTGCTTGCCTTTTGCAGGCGCAGCAGACGAGCAAAACGAGCGAATATTTGTTGGGCAAGGAAGAATCCCTGGAAATGGTGGTTGCGAT
>JAPDPN010000062.1:6935-17032 GCA_034506455.1 Candidatus Zhuqueibacterota bacterium
ATTGCCGCCGTCATCCGCAACAACCTCGAAGCCGTGCCGATTGCCGAATCGGACGTCATCCAAATTCGCGTGCGCGCCGAGCGGGATCCTGCTTTGGCCATGACGATTGCCAACACTTTGTGCGAAGTGCTGCGCGATCGTAACCTGCGCATTCGTCGCGAGGGAGTGAGCGATATGCGCGCCTTTATCGAAGAACAGCGCCAAACGTATCGTAAAAAGCTGGATGAGGCGGAAGCGGCGCTCCGGCGATTCAAAATCGAGAACCGTGTGACCGCATTAGATAAAGAGGTTGAGGAAGAACTGCAGCTGGCGAAAAATATCGAGCTGCAGTATCAGCAGGCCAAGAACGAACGAATTAAGACCGAGCAGTATCTGCGCAGCCTTGAGGTAGAAATCGCCCGCCGCCAACAAAATCTGGCTCCGTCCATCACTAACCTTTCCAATCAGATGATCCAGCAGTTAAAAGCCAAACTGGCGGAGCTTCAGGACAGCTACATTAGGCTGCAGCTGCAGGGGGTACCCGAAAACAACCCCAAGATGGCCGACATGCGGCGGGAAATCGATCAGTTGCGGCAGACGCTGGCGGAAGAGGCGCGCCGTTTTGCCGAAAGCGAGCATCTGATTGATCCGGTTTCGCAGATCGCCTCCCTGTATCAAAACCGCATCGACCAGGAGCTCAAGCTGGAGATGCTGCAGGCACAGGAAAAGTCTCTCGCCGCCTCTCTTGCTCAATATGAAAACGCCCTGAGGCGGCTGCCGGAAAAAGAGTTCGAGTTGGCCCGTTTGACGCGCGAACGCGATTTGGCCAACAATCTCTATTTGATGCTCTCGGAGCGGCACGAAGAGGCGCGCATCAACGAGGCGGAGCGCATCGGCAACATGCGGATCATTGATGCCGCACAGCTTCCGAAAGAGCCGGTGCTGCCGCGCAGCGGCTTGAACCTGGCGATCGCCCTCATGTTGGGTTCAACTATCGGCTTGGGACTGGCTTTCTTCGTCGAATCGATCGATACGACTCTCAAAACGCCCGAAGACATCGAGCGGCGGGTGGGGCTGCAGGTATTGAGCTCAATCCCGCATTTGCGCCGCAGCGGAAGCTCAGCAGGACAGGAAAAAAGCGTCGGTGAACCAATCGACCTTATTACCTACAGTCAACCGGCTTCTCCAGCCGCCGAGGCATACCGTACTCTGCGCACCAATCTGCAGTTCTCTCATTTATCAAAGAAACTCACCACAGTGATGATATCCAGTTCCGGGCCGCAGGAAGGCAAGTCAACGACTTCGGCGAACCTTGCGGTTGTTTTGGCGCAAATGGGCATGCGGACGCTGTTGATCGACGCCGACCTGCGCCGGCCGACCATTCACAAGATTTTTTCCGTCAACCGAGAGCCCGGCCTGGCGGACATCCTGCAGCACTGCCGTATCAGCAGCATCATGGAACCGCAGAACGGCGACGATATTGAATCGGAGATTGACCTCAACGGCGGCGGTCCTCTGGCAAAAGCGTCGATCGGTGCGAGAAAGGCCGTACAGCAGGTTGCTTCGCTCGACGCGGCTTTGACCGCGGCTATTCATAAAACCCGCGTCGAAAATTTGGACGTCTTGACCTGCGGCGAGCTGCCTCCGAATCCTTCTGAACTGTTGGCCGGCGAGAGCATGAAGGATCTGCTGGCGCTGGCATCGGAAAAATATGAATACGTCATTCTGGATGCACCGCCGGTCATCGCCGTAACCGACGCGGCGGTGCTCTCGCCCCTCGTGGATGCCGTTCTCCTGGTCATCGAATCGGCGCGCAATGACCGCGACATCATTCTCAAAGCGAAAAAGCTTCTCGATCACGTCGGGGCGAACATCGTCGGAGCGGTGCTCAACAATGTCAAGGCGCGCAACCTCTACGGCGGCTACGATTACTATTACACCTACTATTCCGAGCTCGGTCGTTCTTCTCAAAGCAAAACCAGGGCGTAATCGGGAAAGGCATGACGCCTCAAAAAGTCATTCCCTTTTTAGTGATCAGCATATTTTGCAAGGCAACGTAAAAGGAAAAAGTCGTGACCAGTTTGAGGCGAAAAGCGGTCGACAATGCGCTCAAAGTGATCGATATTACGATCATGTCGGTCACTTTTTTGTTCTCATTGTATTGTTTTTCGCCAAGCGACATCCCCAGTCGTTTCCTTGACTTTCTCTCTTACAAACTGTCGTTGATCAATCTGATTGCTCTGGTCGCTTTGGTATACGGCTGGATCTCCCTTTTTTCCCAGTTCGGCCTGTATGAATCACGACGATTCGCCAATCTTTCCAAAGAGATGTTCGACGTTTTTCGCGCGGTCAGCCTCGGCGTTCTGATGGTCGGCGCCGTCAGCCTCCTATTGGGGAGGGGCAACGTCAACCGTCAAGTTCTGCTGCTCTTTTGGGTCTCCTGCACGCTGCTGACGATTCTCGCCCGCGCTCTGTTTCGACGCCTCATCATCACCCTGCGCAACA
This sequence comes from Candidatus Zhuqueibacterota bacterium, assembly GCA_034506455.1. Lineage (GTDB taxonomy): Bacteria > Zhuqueibacterota > Zhuqueibacteria > Residuimicrobiales > Krinioviventaceae > Fontimicrobium_A. Next base: position 9,420 of record JAPDPN010000062.1, read on the forward strand.
ATGGCCGTAACTTGCGCCATGTCCTCTTTATCGGCAGCAATCGACAGGCGATCGAATTGGCGCAGAAAATCCTATCGCGGCGAGAGTTGGGTTACAAACTGGTGGGCTTTGCCGACGATCAGCAGCCGGCCGAGACGATTAAAGAGCCGCACGCCAAAGTCGTGTGTTCATTGGACGATCTGCCCGAGTTCCTCGAGAATCACATCGTCGATGAAGTCTATCTCATGCTGCCGGTGGGTTCGTATTACGAACGGATTCGCCAGGTCATTCGCCTCTGCCAGGAGCTGGGCATCGTTTGCCGCGTACCTTCCAACTGGTTCGAAATCCATACGCTCAAAACCGCTGCCTTTGAGCTGGATGACGAACCCATCCTGACCGTCTACACCGGCTCCCGTCATCAGCTCTCGCAACTTTGGCTCAAGCGGGTCATAGATTTTTGCATGTCGGCTGCAGCGCTGATCCTGTTATCTCCCGTGTTTCTTTTAATCGCCGTTCTCATCAAAATCGATTCGCCCGGTCCAGTCTTTTTCGTTCAAGACCGCATCGGGTACAATCGGCGAAGATTCAAAATGATCAAATTCCGCACTATGATTCAAGGCGCCGAGGCGCTGCAGGATGAATTGCAGGACCTAAATGAAGCCGACGGACCGGCCTTTAAAATCCATGACGATCCGCGCGTAACCCGTGTCGGCCGTTTTCTGCGCAAAACCAGCCTCGACGAACTGCCGCAGTTGATCAACGTGCTTAAAGGCGATATGAGTCTGGTGGGCCCGCGACCGCTGCCGGTTCGCGACGTCAACGGCATCGAAAAGCGATGGCAGAAACGCCGCTTCTCCATGCGTCCCGGCATGACTTGTCTATGGCAGGTCGGCGGCCGCAATCAGCTATCTTTCGAGGAATGGATGAAACTGGATTTGGAGTACATCGATCGCTGGTCCATTCAGCTAGATCTGAAAATTCTCGCCAAAACGCTTCCTGCAATCTTTAAAGGTACCGGGGTTTGAAAAGCAAAGAGAACATATTCGTTTCCGTCGTCATGCCTTGTCTCAACGAACGGAAAACAGTCGGCCTTTGCGTTCGCAAGGCGATCGAGACGCTGCAAAAATTAGGATTGGAGGGCGAAGTCATTGTTGCAGACAACGGTTCCACTGACGGTTCTGCGGACATTGCCCGCGAGACGGGCGCACGGGTGATTTACGAAAGCCGTCGCGGATACGGCAACGCCTATCGCGCCGGCATTGCGGCGGCGCGCGGCGATTTGATTGTCATCGGCGACTCGGATAATTCTTACGATTTCGGCGACATCGGCCGGTTCATCGAAAAACTGCGCGAAGGGTATGATCTGGTTATGGGCACCCGCTTTCACGGAACGATCCTCAAGGGCGCCATGCCCTGGTCGCATCGCTACATCGGCAACCCGCTGTTGACCGGCATCCTCAATCTTTTTTTCCACACCCAAATTAGCGATGCTCACTGCGGAATGCGCGCCTTTACCAAAGAGGCGTTTCAAAAAATGGATTTGCAAACCGCCGGTATGGAGTTCGCCTCGGAAATGGTCATCAAGGCGGCGCTGGCCGGGCTCAAGATCACTGAAATCCCCATTACCCTGCATCCCGACGGCCGCGGCGGCCCGCCGCATCTGCGCTCCTTTCGCGACGGCTGGCGTCATCTCCGCTTCATGCTTTTGCACAGTCCGACGCATCTGTTCCTCTATCCCGGCGCTGCCGTGTCTCTGCTCGGCGGCCTGCTCATGCTCGGCATGCTCGTTACCCGTCGTCCGCTGTTCGGCAATTCCATCGACCTCCATCTCATGGTTGTCGGCAGTATGCTGGCGATCCTCGGCTACCAGATCATCTTGCTGGGCGTTTATGCCCGAATTTACGCTGTTACCCACGGATTCCTTCCGCAGAGCCCCTTATTGAGCAAATTGTTTCGCATCTTTAACCTGGAACGCGGTTTGGCGCTCGGCGCGACAATTTTTATTATCGGAGCCCTCATGGGCGTGCTGATGCTCTTCCTTTACGCTGAACACCCTAACGGCTATCCGCTGCAGCTGCGGCTGGCGCTTTTGGCGTCGACTCTGATCATTTTAGGCGCACAAACCGTATTTTCCTCGTTCTTTTTGAGCATGCTCGGCATCGAGCGTAAATAGAATCATTGCGAAACCATAAAGGAGATCGGCCGCCAATGCTGATTTTAGGTCTGAACGACGTTGCCGGAGCCCATCACAACAGTAGCGTTGCCCTGGTCGAAGACGGCAAGGTCATCTTTGCCGCCTCGGAAGAGCGATTTACGCGCGTCAAATACGAAATGGCCTTTCCGCAACGCAGCATCGAGGCGGCATTGTCCTTTCGCGGCATTTCACTCGACGAAATCGATTGGTTTGCCGTCGGATATCCGCCTTCCTCGTTCTACGGCGATCTCTTTTGCCGCAGTCTCTGGGATTTACCCCGTACGGTTTTCGGCCTGGTCGGCCATAACCTCACCGGCTTGCTCAAGTATTTGGCTCCGAACATCAAAAAAATGTACAAACCGGCCGTCTTTCAAAACGGCCTTCGCCGCCTGGGAGTGCCGCCGGAAAAGATCTTCTTTCTCGATCATCATCTCTCACACGCCGCCAGCGCTTATCGCTGCTCCGGATTCGACGAATGCCTGACCATCAGCATGGACGGTTTCGGCCCGAATCAGCAGGGCCGAAACATAGCCGGTCAAGTCTACTATTGCCGCAACGGCGCCATGCAGCTCCTGGAAGAAGTGCCGCTTTACGCGACCGCGTTGTGGTATTCGGCCGTCACCGTTTGTCTGGGACTCAAATACATGGACGGCGAGGGCAAAACCATGGGATTGGCCGCCTACGGCAATCCGGATGTATGCTATGACCAAATCAAAGACATGGTTTTCCGTTATGAAGACGGCCGATGGGAAGGGTACCCTTATTGGATCGACTATGTGACCGTCCCGCGCGAAAGCGTGTTGATCAAGACCGTATCGGGCAGAAAAATCATGGAGCTGATCGAGCGCTACGGCAAGGCGAACGTGGCGGCTGCGGCGCAAAAACTGCTCGAAGAACGAATTCTCGGCTTTGTCCGCCAGTTTCACGCCAGGCATCCCTTCCGCAAGGTCGCGCTGGCCGGCGGGACGTTTCTCAACGTCAAGGTCAACAAGCTGATTCGCGAGCTGCCGTACGTTGACGAGGTCTTTGTTCATCCCCATGCAAGCGACGGCGGTACGGCGATCGGAGCGGCGCTGGAGCTTTACCACCGAAAAAGCGGCGAGCCGACCGTCTACCGCCTGACCGATGCCGATCTCGGTGTCGAGTTCTCCGATGAGCAAATTGCCGCCGCGCTGCGCGAATTCGGAGAGCAGATCGAATGGGAAAAGCTGGACGGCCGGCTGCCTGAAGCGGTTGCCGATTCGCTGGTAAGCGGCAAGGTGGTCGGATGGTTTCAGGGACGCGAAGAATGGGGGCCGCGGGCTCTCGGCAGGCGCAGCGTATTGGCCGACCCACGCGATCCGCAAACCCGTGAGATCATCAACTCGCGCATGAAAAACCGCGACTGGTTCATGCCCTTTGCGCCAAGCTGTCTCGAAGATTACGGCCATATGCATTTCAAGGATTTCTGCTCGTCGCCGTTCATGACCATGGCGTTTGACGTGATTGCGGGCAAGGAGCACGAGATTGCCGCCGCCATCCATGTAGACAATACTGCTCGCGTACACAGCGTGCGGCGCGACAATCCAAAATATTATGCCGTAATCGAGCATTTTTACCGTAAAACCGGCGTTCCCGTCATTCTCAACACCAGCTTTAACCGCCACGGCTTGCCCATCGTGCATCATCCGCGGGAAGCAGTCGAGCATTTGTTGTGGGGATGCGTCCACGAGCTGGCAATCGGCAGTTTTCTGGTGCGCAAGCGGTCGTGAATGAGAAAAAAGACATCCTTATGCTTCTCAAGCTTCCGCCGCCGTGGGGCGGAGGCGAGATCATGCATTTGTTGACGGCCGAAGCGTTCCGTCATCGTTTCACGGTTCTGACCCTGCAGCGCCGCCGACACGATAAGGCAAAGCAGGGCCTCTTTCGACTTGACAACCTGATTCATGGTCTGATTTGGCTTCGGCAAACCGTCGTTTTTTGTCTAAACCGAAGACCCAAAGTCGTTTTCCTCTGGTTACCGAAAAATTTTCCGGCTTATATCCGCACCGGCATCGCGGCAGCTGTTCTTAAAAGAAGCGGCATCCGCGTCGTCGGCGATCTGCACGGGATGGGATTCGACTTTGCCGGCCGTCCGCTCGGACGATACATTTACCGCCGGTTGATTAACACCTTTGCGGCGCTGCGGGTACTCGGGGAAGGCATTGCCGATCAACTGCGGAAGAGCGGTTACAGAGGGAGCACAGCCGTCATCGACAACGGCCTTGCTGCACCGAGCTGGGTTCTGGAGGAACCGGTTCACCTTCCTGAGCAGCCCCTGCAATTGCTTTATTTGGGGGCAATTTCGGCGGCAAAGGGCTTTGCCGAGGTCTGCAACCTGCTCGGCCTACTCGATCACCGGCAAATCGACTGGCGGCTGATCGTCGCCGGCGAATGGGTCGAGCCGGCCTTTCGCCGCAACATGCAAAAGTTGATTGCCGCGAGCGGATGGAGCGAGCGCATCCGTTTCGTCGGCCTGCAGCTCGCCGACGCCAAATGGAAGCTTTTGACCGAAAGCCATTTTTTGCTGCATTTCAGCCGGCGCGACGGCCAACCGCTGACCATCATCGAAGCTATGGCTGCCGGGACGCCGACGATCGCATATCCGATCGGCGCCATCCCTGAGATGATCTGCGACGGCGGTAACGGTGTACTCGTCAAAACCGTCGAGGAAGCTGCCGAGCGAATCGAACGGCTGACGAAAAACACCGGCGAGTACCTGACATTAGCGGAAAATGCGCGGGCGACCTACCGTCGGCGCTTCATCGCCGAACGTTACCTTGCATCGTTGGAAAATTTTTTGAAGGAAATCGCTCATGCTGCAGATTTTTCAATATCAAAAGACGGGTGAGCTGATTGTCGACGAGCTGCCCGAACCGACGCTGCGGCCGGACGGCGTTCTGGTGCGCAATCACTTTTCCCTGATCAGCGCCGGCACGGAACGAACCTCAGTCGAGACGGCTCAGGCCTCTCTGCTTGGAAAAGCTAAAAAGCGGCCCGATTTGGTCAAGCAGGTGCGTGACAATCTGCGCCGCGAGGGACTCGTCGCCACTTGGAATAAAGTGCGCACCCGACTGGATAATTACGCGGCGCTCGGCTACAGCTCGGCGGGCATCGTCATCGAGTCGGCGGTCGATGATTTCAAGCCCGGAGATCGCGTGGCCTGCGCCGGAACCGGCTACGCCTCGCATGCCGAAGTCGTCTTTGTGCCGCGCAATTTGGTTGCCCGTGTCCCCGAGCCAGTTGCGCTTGAAGAGGCGGCCTACACCACGCTCGGCGCCGTCGCCCTGCAGGGCGTGAGACAAGCCGAACCCCGAATCGGCGAACAGATCGTGGTCATCGGACTTGGCCTCATCGGACTGCTGACCGTGCAGTTGCTGAAAGCAAACGGTTGCCGCGTTATGGGCTTGGATGTGCGGCCCGATTCTTTTCCGCTGGCCGCCAAGCTGGGCTGCGACAACTGCACGCTGAGCAATACCGCCGCTCTTTCGGCCATTGAGCATTTTACGCGCGGTATCGGCGCCGATGCCGTCATCCTCACGGCTTCCACCCGCGCCAATGATCCGATCGAGCTGGCGCTGCAGGCCGCCCGAAAAAAAGGCCGAATCGTCATAGTCGGCGCCGTCGGCATGAACCTCCCGCGCTCGCCCTTTTATGAAAAGGAACTCGAGGTGCGCATCTCCTGCTCTTACGGCCCGGGCAGGTACGATCCGAATTACGAAGAAAGAGGCGTCGATTATCCCCTGCCTTATGTGCGTTGGACGGAAAACCGAAACATGCAGGCCTTTCTCGACCTGCTGGCGGAAAAGCGCATCGATGTCCGATCGCTCACGACGCACGTTTTTCCCATTCGCGAAGCGGTTAAAGCTTATGACTTGATCACCAACAAAAACCAAGAGCCGTCGCTCGGCATCCTCATTGCCTACCCTCAGGAATCCAGGCCGCGCCGCACGCGCGTCGATCTGCCGACCGTCAAGCCTCTTGCCGCGCCGCGCATCGGCTTTATCGGCGCCGGGAATTTTGCGCAGGCCTATTTGCTGCCGCCGCTTGTGCGTCTCGGTGCTTCCCTCTCCGGCGTATTTACTGCCAACCCGATCGAAGCCAAATCGGTAGCGAAAAAGTACGGCTTTAGTTTTTGTGCCGGTGATGCTCAAGAGGTCTTTCGAGAATCCGATGCCGTTGTGATCGCCACGCGCCACGACTCGCATGCCGATTACGTTGTTGCGGCGTTGGAGTCAGGCCTGCATGTTTATGTAGAAAAACCGCCGGCGGTGACGCCGGAGCAACTTCAGGCGATCATCCGCGCCTATCGGCAACATGCCGAACCCGCCGGGCGAACCTTTACGGTCGGCTACAACCGCCGCTTTTCCCCGATCATGCGGCGAATCAAAGCCTTTTTTCAGCCGAAAAGCGGCCCGCTTCAGATATTTATCCGCATCAATGCCGGCTTTTTGCCTAAAGATCATTGGACCCAGCTTCCGGAACAAGGCGGCCGGCTGATCGGCGAAGCTTGTCATTTCATCGACATTATGAGCTACCTTACCGACAGCCGTCCTCAATCGGTTTATGCGGAGAGTCTTTCGCACGAAAATGTGCAGACGACACAGGCGGACAATGTGGTTTTGCTCGTCAAATTCGACGACGGCTCGGTCGGCACCCTGATCTATACGGCTTCCGGCGATAAAGCATTAGCCAAAGAGTACTATGAAATTCACGCCGGCGGCCGCAGCGCAGTGCTCCACGATTTCCGTAAGGCCGAGTTTTTTGAAGATGGGAGAAAGCGCAAACTTGGCTGTCGCGGCAAAGGACATGCGGAGGAAATGGCTGCCTTTTTAAAGCTCCTGCACGAGGGTGTTGCCGAGTTCACCTTCGAATCATTGATCGACACTTCGCTGGTCACCTTTGCCGCCCACCGATCGCTCGCCCTAAAAAAACCCCAGGAGGTGATTTGGCCGAGCGAGTGACTGATTTAAATGACACGCCGAACGCCACTGTCGCCGTGGTGGTATATAACGCCCGACACGATATCGGCGAATGTCTGGAATCCCTGCTGCAGCAGGACTATCCTCCGAAGCATATGGAGGTCCTGGTCATCGACAACGGCTCGACCGACGGCACACAGGAGGTCGTGCGTCGATTTGCCGAAACCGATTCGCGGGTAAAATTGATCCACAATCCTGTACGCGGCATTGCCGGCAGCCGTCAAATAGCGCTCGAAAGCGCCGCCCATCCCCTGATCGCCTTTATCGATGCCGACTGCATTGCGCCGCCGCACTGGCTCGCCGGGCTGGTAAACGGCTTTCTGCGTTGGTCGCATCGACATCCGAACCTCGCAGCAGTCGGCGGCGCCAACGTTCCGCCCCAGAATGGCCGTTTTTACCAGGCGCTTGCGCTTTTCCTCGACTCCTACCTCGGCAGCCAC
>JAPDPN010000063.1:0-16991 GCA_034506455.1 Candidatus Zhuqueibacterota bacterium
TCACCCTCAGCCGTCTGGGCATCGGCGTCGGAACCTACGGCGGCCGGCTGCAGCGCGACTTGGGACACGACGGCTTTAACGCCCTCATCCATTACGCCTACGAGCGCGGCATCACCTACATCGATACAGCCGACGCCTACCGCACGCACCCCTACGTGCGCGAGGCGATCAAGGATCTGCCGCGCGAAAAGCTGTTCATCCTCACCAAAATGGGCGGCATACCGGAGGATCCTTTGAAGGAAATCGACCGCTTCCGCAGCGAGCTGGGCACCGATTATATCGACTGCCTTTTGATTCACTGCAAGGTGACGGCTGACTGGCCGGAAACGCACAAATCCCTCATCGACGCCTTTTCCGAAGCCAAGGCGCGGGGCATTATTCGCAGCCACGGCGTTTCCTGTCACTCGCTGCCGGCGCTGCAGCGCGCCGCTCAGATCGATTGGGTCGAGGTCAATCTCGTGCGCCTCAATCCTCAGGCGGTCAACATCGACACCCCGAATGAAAAGGTCTTTGATGACAGCAGGCCCGAGCACCTGCCGCCGGTCATCGAGCAAATCAAGCTCATGCGGCAAAACGGCCATGGCGTCATCGGCATGAAGATCATGGGTGAAGGCGCCTTTAAAACAGCTGAGGAGCGCAAGAAATCGATCACCTTTGCCGTCCAATCCGGTTTGGTGGACGCGATGACCATCGGCTTCAAGAGCGCAGAAGAGATCGACGAGGCGATCGCCAACATTCAAGCCGCCCTTGCAGAACAAAAGCGGTAAAACTTCGTCTTATAGGCGGTAAATTGTGGAAAGAGGCGACATGAGACGACAATCCGCATTAAAGACGATTGTTATTTTACTTGCGGCTGCCGCTGCTTGTATTCAGGCTCAAACCATCGCAGTCAATTCCATCGGCTTTTTGCCGGACGCCCCGAAAATCGCGACCCTTGCGGCGCCCTGCACGCGCTTCGAAGTCAAATCGAGCAAGGACAAGACGGTCTTGGTCGGCAAGGCGGTCGGCCCGTTCAAGCAGGACGACATTCCCCATGAGGTCTGGCTGGCCGATTTTTCCGCTTTAAAGAAACCCGGCACCTATTACATCGAAATTGCCGGCGTCGGCAAGTCGCCTCTTTTCCGTATCGGAAAGAATGTGTACGCTGACGCCTTTTACACGGCCATGCGCGCCATGTACCTATGGCGCTGCGGCACCGCCGTACAGGGGGAGCACAACGGCAACGTTTATCGCCACGAGGCCTGCCACCTGGACGACGGTTATGAGGACTATCTCGGCCGGCCGGGCGTCAAACGCGACGGAGTCGGCGGCTGGCACGACGCGGGCGATTACGGCAAGTATGTCGTCAACGCCGGAATTACCGTCGGCTGCCTGTTTTTGGCGTGGGAGCACTTTCAACCGCAAATCGAAAAAGTAAAACTCGATCTGCCGGAGACGGCGCCCGGATATCCCGAGTACCTTAAAGAGATCAAATGGGAAATCGACTGGCTGCTCAAGATGGCCTATCCCGACGGCTCCGGCCGCGTGTCTCACAAACTGACGCGCACCAATTTCGAGGGCTTTGTCATGCCCGAAGCCGACGACGGCAAACGCTTTTTCACCGAGTGGAGCTCCGCCGCTACGGCCGATTTTGCCGCCATGACCGCCATGGCCGCGCGCATCTTCCAGCCTTACGATGCCGCCTACGCGCAGAGGTGCCTCGAGGCGGCCAAGCAAAGTTATGCCTATCTTCAGGAGCACCCCGAAAATGTGCCGTTCCGCATGGGCGACTTTCGCACCGGCGCCTACGCCACTCATGACGCCGACGACCGCATTTGGGCCGCGGCCGAACTGTGGGAAACCACCGGCGATCCCGCCTACCTGATGGATTTCGAGAAACGCAGCCTCGAATACCGACCGCAAATGCGCCGCGGCGAAGCCGCCGCTTCGGAAAACCGCTTGATCGACGACGATTGGGACTGGGGCAACGTGCGTAATCTCGGCTCCTTTACTTATCTTCTCTCCAAACGCCCAGGCAAGAACGCAGAACTATACGATCGACTTAAAACAGACCTCCTGGCAAGCGCCGATTCGATTGCCGCCCACGCCCGCCGCGACGTCTACGGCAGGCCGCTGGAGCGCTACTACTGGGGCTGCAACGGCACGGTCGCCCGTCAGGTGCTCAACCTGCAGGTCGCTTACCGCCTCTCGCCCAAAGCCGACTATCGCCGTGCGGTTCTCGATGCCTTGGCGCATCTGTTCGGCCGCAACGTCTACGGCCGCTCCTACGTCACCGGCCTGGGACACAATCCGCCGCTGCATCCGCACGACCGCCGTTCCGGCGCCGACACGATCGAGGCGCCGTGGCCAGGCTATCTGGTCGGCGGCGGTCACAGCGCAACCGGCTGGGTCGACGAAGAAGCCAGCTATGCCACCAATGAAATCGCCGTTAACTGGCAGGCGGCGCTGATCTATGCGCTGGCCGGTTTTCTTTCGCATTAATTCCTGAATCTCTCTAGGAAAGAAGAAAAACATGCCGACGCGAAAAGTTGTAGTAAGCCTTTTTCTGCCTCTTTTATGCTGCAGCGCCTTGTATGCAGATTCCTATAAAAATTTCAAGGCCGCCGTCTATGCGCGCGCTTACGAAGTCCGTGAGATGGGCGATCTGACCAAGCTCGCCGAGCGGTTCGACCTGATGCAGAAACACGTCAAGATCAGCAAAATCTATTTGGAAACGCACCGCGACATGATCGTGGTGGATCAGGAGACGCTCGACAAGGCCAAGGCGTTCTTTGCCGCGCGCGGTGTGCAGACCTCCGGCGGCATCACTATTACCGTCAACGAAATGAACCGCTTCCAGACCTACTGCTACACCAATCCGGAGAACCGCCGAAAGCTGCGCGAAATCGTCGAGTTTACCGCCCGCAATTTCGACGAGATCGTTCTCGACGATTTCTTTTTTACCAACTGCAAATGCAAAAGCTGCATCGCCGCCAAAGGCAGGCGCAGCTGGACCGAGTTTCGCCTCGACCTCCTCACCCGCGCCGCCCAAGAGCTGATCCTGGAACCGGCCAAAAAGGTCAATCCCAAGGTGCGGATCATCATCAAATATCCGAATTGGTACGAGCACTTTCAAGGCCTGGGCTTTAATCTGGAAACCGGCCCCAAGCTGTTCGACGGCCTGTACACCGGCACAGAAACGCGCGATCCGTCGAGCAATCAGCATCTGCAGGCCTATCTCGGCTACCTCATTTTCCGCTATTTCGAAAACCTCAAACCGGGCAAAAATTACGGCGGCTGGGTCGACGCCGGCGGCATGCGCTACGCCGACCGTTACGCCGAACAGCTGTGGCTGACGCTCTTTGCCAAAGCCCCGGAACAGACGCTGTTCGACTTTCGCGGCCTGCAGATGCCGTTGAGACCCAACCTGCGCGGCCCTTGGCAGGGACAAGGCACCAGCCTCGATTTCGACGCCATGATCAAACCGGCGCTCAACGAGGACGGCAGCTATTCGCCCGAAGCCGTGCTGTCGCTATTGGCCGGCTACGCCTTGGAACAGGTTGACGGCGTGCTCGGCGAGCTGGGCAATCCCGTCGGCATCAAAAGCTACAAGCCGTTTCATTCTCTCGGCGAGGATTTTCTGCAGACCTATCTCGGCATGATCGGCATCCCCATGGATCTGGTGCCCGAGTTTCCGCAAAACGAAAAGATGGTCGTGCTGACCGAAGCCGCCGCCTTTGACCCGCAGCTCGTCGCCAAAATCAAGCGGCACCTGTCGAACGGCAACGATGTGCTCATCACCTCCGGACTGCTCCGCAAACTGGGCCCCAAGCTGGACGACATCGTCGAGCTGCGTTACAGCGACCGCAAAGCCCTCGTCAAGCAGTTTCGCGCCGGCTGGGGCCCTATGCAGAGCAGCGATGTGGAGATGCTCATCCCGCAAATCCACTATTTGACCAACGATTCCTGGGAAGAAATCTCGGCGTTCGACGAAACCAACGGCTGGCCGCTGCTGCACTCTGCCGGCTATGCGAACGGCAGGCTCTACGTCCTCACCGTGCCGGAAAGCTATACCGACCTGTACCACCTGCCGCCGGCGGTTCTCAACCTGCTGCGGCAGACCGTTTCCGCCGGCATGCCGGTTCGCCTCGAAGGTCCGAGCCGCATCGCGCTGTTCGTCTATGACAACCACACCTTTATCGTCGAGTCGTTTCTCGACGAGCCCGCCGATGCGGCGGTGGTGGTCAAGCCGAAATGCGACAACCTGCAAAATCTCCTGACGGGCGAAGAGCTTGCCGGTGAAGCGGTGCAGGACTTTCGTCGCCAGGATACCGGCGAAAAACGCTTCCGCTTTACCCTCAAGCCGCATTCCTATTCGGTGTGGAGAATACGCTAATCTGCCGATAAACTGCAAAACCCAAGAACCCTAACCAACGAGGTGACTTTATGAAATGCATTAACGTATTCCTTCTGATGACTGCTTTTGCCGTCTCGGCGTTCGCCAAGGTGAATTTCAACGGCGAGTGGCGCTTTAACGAAAGCAAGAGCAAACTCGATCAGATGGGAGCGGCATTTATCCAAACCAAAATGGTCATCACTCAGAGCGACAACGACCTGACGATCAGCAACACCATGCCGAGCTTTGACGGCAGCGAAATGGTGACCGAACAGAAACTGACGCTGGACGGCCAAGAATGCCGTTCCGAAATCTGGAACTCCCAGCGCGTTTCCAAAGCCAATTGGTCCGAGAGCGGCGACGCTCTGGTGATCACCTCCGCCATCACTTTTGAGCGCGACGGTCAGAGCAGCGTGATCAACATAACCGAGGAATGGCGGTTAGCCGAGGACGGCAAAGCTTTGGTGATCAAGCACAATTCCTCTTCCGAGTGGGGCGAGCGCAACCTCACGCTGGTGTTCGACCGCGCTGAAAGCAAATAGCAAATCATAAAAGGGTTTCCAATGACCGATCCCCAATGGCAACAACTGGTTGCCAAAGTCCAAGGCCGCAGCCGCGAACCGATCTGCGGCTTTATTATCGACTCGCCGTGGCTGCCGAATTGGTACGGCATCACGATCCTGGAATACATGACCGATCACGAACTCTGGCTGCAGGCGAATTTAAAGGCCGTTTCGCTCTTTCCGGATGCGCTGTTTTTGCCGGGATTTTGGGCGGAATTCGGCATGTGTACGGAACCGTCGGCGTTCGGCGTCCGCTGCACCTTTCCGCAGAACGAGTTCCCCTATGCGCATTCCACTCTGCGTTCAGCAGACATCGACGCGCTGCCGCAACCCGATCCCCGCACCGACGGTCTTTTGCCGTTCGTCATCAGTCGCCTGAAATGGGCGCAGCCGCGCCTCGAAAGCCTCGGCCACCGCATTCGCTTCGCCGTCGCGCGCGGCCCGCTCAACATCGCCGGCTTTCTGTTGGGCATGACCGAATTCCTTACCGCCATGATGATGGAACCGCAAAAAACGCATGCTCTGCTGCGCCGGATCACCGATTTTCTCAAGGACTGGCTGGACTATCAGCGGGAATGCTTTTCCACGATCGACGGCATTCTTTTGCTGGACGACATCATCGGCTTTCTCAGCGCGGAGCAGTTCGTCGAATTCGGCCTGCCCTATTTCAAGGAGCTGTTCGCCGCGCCGGTAACAGTGAAATTTCTCCATAACGACGCGCCTTGCCGCGCCTCCGCGCCGTATCTGCCGGAAATGGGCGTCAATCTCTTTAACATGGGCTTTGACGTCGAGCTTAATGAGCTGAAAGAGCTCACCGGCAATCAGGTGACCTTGTTGGGCAACATTCCGCCGCGTGATGTGCTGGCCGCCGGCACGCCCGCGCAGGTGGAAGAGGCGGTACGGCGACAGTTCGACTCGCTGCAGAGCTGGGATCGCGTGATCTTTTCCTGCGGCGGCGGCATGCCTCCGGGCGTTTCATCCGAAAATCTGTCCGCATTCATCCAAGCCGTCAAATCGATAAGGAGCGTTTGAGATGCACAAACAACAAGAATCCTCTTCCTCGGCCATTTCGCGTCGACAGTTCGTCGGCTCCGTCGGCGCTGCTGCGCTGTTCACCATCGTTCCTCGGCGCGTGCTCGGCGGTCCCGGCGTCGTGCCGCCGAGCGATTTGGTCAATGTCGCCTGCATCGGCGTCGGCGGCATGGGCAAGAACAACGCCTTTTCGCTGCGCACCCCGGACGCCATGGTCGAACAATGGAAAAAGGAGCAGGCTGAACAGCCGCAGGTCGATCCGAAAACGCTGACCCCTGAAGAACTCGAACGCCGCGAGCGGCGTCGACGCATGCGCGAGCCCAAACAGCTGGCCAACATCTATGCCCTCTGCGACGTCGACCTCGATTACGCCAAATCGACTATCGAGGCCTACCCCAAAGCCAAGGTCTACCAGGACTTTCGCAAAATGCTGGATACCGAAAAAGAGATCGACGCCGTGGTCATTGCTACGCCCGATCATACGCATGCCGTCATCGCCATGTACGCCATGCAGCTGGGTAAGCACGTCTTTTGCCAAAAGCCGCTGACCAAGACCATTTACGAAGCGCGGGTTTTGGCCGAGACGGCCAAAAAGATGAACGTCGTGACGCAGATGGGCAATCAAGGTCATGCAAGCGAAGGAGCGCGATTGATCAAGGAATGGCTGGACGACGGCGCCATCGGGCCGGTGCACCGCGTCGCGGTTTGGACCAACCGGCCGATCTGGCCGCAGGGCAATCTCAAGCGCCCGGAGGAAGCGCCGATTCCGGCCAACCTCGATTGGGACCTGTGGCTCGGTCCGGCGCCGAAAAAGCCGTACCATCCCGACGTCTGCCACTTCAAATGGCGCGGCTGGCGCGACTACGGCACCGGCGCGCTCGGCGACATGGGCGCCCATCTCATCGATCACCCCTTTTGGGCCCTGGATCTCGGACACCCGATCAGCGTCCAGGCCAGTTCCACGGAGTACAGCGACGACGCCTACCCGCTGGCGACCATGGTGACCTACGAGTTTCCGGCGCGCGGCAACCGTCCGCCGGTGACGCTCACCTGGTACGACGGCGGCCTGACGCCGCCGCGTCCCGACGAACTGGAACCGGGCCGACAAATGGGCACCGGCGGCAGCGGCGTGCTCTATTACGGCGAAAAGGGCATCCTCATGCACGGCGACTACGGCAACGCGCCGCGCCTCATTCCGGAAAGCAGAATGAAAGAGTACAAGCAGCCGGAGCACACCATCCCCCGTTCGCCGGGCATTCATGAGGAGTGGATCGAAGCGATCAAAACCGGCGGCCGGTCGACGACCGACTTTAGCTACTCCGGCCCCCTCACCGAGGTCATGCTGCTCGGCAACGTCGCCGTGTTCATGAAAGGCAAGAACACCAAGCTTCTGTGGGACCCGCAGAATCTCAAAATCACCAACGTCCCCGAAGCCAACGACCTCCTGCACTACCAGTATCGCGAAGGGTGGTCGCTGTAAGGCCGACCCAACCGGCCTGATCCTCGAGGGGTGAGTTTATCCGCGCGCCGGATAAATCCTGCTTGCAGGAATTGCCGCTTATAGCTATTTTTGCAAAAAACCGGCTCGGAGCACAACCGAGCCGGTTTTTTGACCGCTTGCGATCGAATCCGTTTTTGCGGCCGCACCTAGCCGCTTTTTGCTTTGAGGCAGCAGACCGAAAAAGGATTGAGATGTGACGGCTGTACTGCGGTACGGCCGGTACAGCGAGCGTACCGACCGAGATAAATAGGGTTACGGTGTCGATTACCGACCGGAACAGACATTTGGGCTTTTCTCTGTTCGATCGTCAGGCCGCATTCAGGCCATTGCAAAGCCGTCAAACAGCGCTTTCCCAGCAAATGGAAAAAGGATTTCGGAGACCGCAACCATGAACCAATTCCAGGCGTCCATCGATAATCGGCTCAAAGGCAGTCTTGCCGACAACCTCACTCCCCTCTTTTGCGAAACCCTGTTCTGGGGCAAGCCGCGCGGTATGTCGCCGCTCTCCCTTCCAATCGGCATGCCGATCAACAAAACCCTCACTGCCCAACCCGTCGCGCAGATTTCCGGCCTGCCCGTCCTGCGCGTGGACTGGCCGGACGACCTTCTTCCCGGCGTAACCGCGCGCCGGATCGTGCAGAGGCAGCTCGCATCGGTACATGCCGAGCATCTGCTCTGCTACCTCACGCGCGACGGCCGTCAGGCCGCCTTCACCTGGGCGCACAGGCGAACCGACGGCAAGACCGAGCTGCGCACCCTTCCCTACGAAGTCGGCTCGCCGGCGCGCACGACGATCGAACAGCTTGCCAAACTCGCGTTCACGCTCCAAGAACTCGAGCCCGACGGCCGACCACCGATCAGCGTCGTGATCGACAAACTCAACGCCGCTTTCGACGTTCAGGCCGTCACCCAACAGTTCTATGAGGATTACAAAAAAGTATTTACCGACCTGCAGGCGCGCTTGTACCAAGCAGGACGTAACAAACAGTGGGCGCACGATTATGCCCTGCAGCTGCTGAACCGCCTCATGTTCCTCTACTTTATTCAGCGCAAACGCTGGCTCGGCGACAATCCCCGTTTCCTTGCCGATTTCTGGCGCGCTTACCAAGCGGCCGGTCAACCTCAAAACACCTTCTTCAACAAATGGCTGTCCGTCCTGTTCTTCGAAGCGTTCAACAACAAATTCCACGGCGGCCACCGACACTTTTCCGACGAAATCCGCTCCGCCCTCGCCGCCGCCCCCTACCTCAACGGCGGCCTGTTTACCCGCAACGACCTCGACGACCAATACGATACGAATATCCCTGACGACTTTTTCACCGCCCTCTTCGATCGCTTCGGTGGCAGCACGCCCGGCTTCCTCGAACGCTACAACTTTACCATCTCTGAATCCACGCCGCTGGACATCGAGGTGGCCGTCGATCCGGAAATGATCGGCCAAGTCTATGAAAGCCTCGTCAATATAACCACCGGCGACCTCGACGAGCAGGACCACCGCGGCTCGGCCGGCATCTTTTACACCCCGCGCGTCGAAATCGACCTGATGTGCCGACTGGCACTGGTCGATGCACTGGCCAATCACCTCGGCGCCGACAAAAAACCGCTGCTCTACGACGCCGTGTTCGCCTACGACCCCGGCGACAAAGACGCCGCCGACCGCGCGCTGGCAGCCCAAAACCTCTGGCCCGACCTCAGCCGCCTGCTGCGCGAAACCACCGTCTGCGACCCCGCCTGCGGCAGCGGCTCGTTCCTCGTGGGAATGCTGTTGGTGCTGGACGACCTCCAAGCCCGCGCCGACGCCCAGCTCGGCATCGAAGAAACCCCCTACGAACGCCGCCGCCGCATCATCGGCGAACAACTCTACGGCGTGGACGTCATGGATTGGGCCGTTCACGTCGCCGAGCTCCGCCTCTGGCTGCAGCTGGTCGTCGAAACCGAACTCAATCCCGCCGAACTCCGCTTCCGCCCGCTCCTGCCCAACCTCTCCTTCAAAGTCCGCTGCGGCGACAGCCTGGTGCAGCAAATCGGCGGCATCAACTTTGGCCTGCACCGACATCACCTCGACATCCCCCCGCCGCTCAAAGGCCGCCTCACCCAGCTAAAGGGCAAAAAGCTCCGCTTTTACCAGGGCGAACCCGGCCTGCGCGAAGCCGACCTCAATGCCGAAGAACTCGCCGTCTTTCGCGACATCCTCAGCGAAAAACGCCTGGCGCTGCAGAACGACATCAAAAAACTCACCCGACAGATCGAATTTCCTCAGGACCAATTGCAGATGGTCGGCTTTGCCGTTGAAAAAGCCGGACAGGAAGCTCAAAAGCGGCAGGAACAGCTGCGCGCCCAGCGCGACGAAAAAGAGGCCGAACTGGCCCGCATCGAGGCGGCGCTCGACGCCCTGCGCCGGACGCATACCGTGCCGTTCGTCTGGGACATTGCATTTGTCGAAATCTTTGAAGGCGACAAAGCCGGCTTTGACATCGTCATCGGCAATCCGCCCTATGTTCGCCAGGAGGCGATCGCCCCGCCCGCGCTCGATCCCGCCGAGTTCGGCGGCGAGGCCTCCGACCGCTGGAAGGAGCAGAAAAAAGCCTATAAAGCCAAGCTGCAGGAATCCGTCGCCGCCGCCTGGCCGAAATTCTTTCGCTACAAACCGGGCCGCGCCGATTTCCGCAAGCCCGACGGCAAAAGCGACCTCTACATCTACTTTTACCTCCACGGCCTGTCGCTGCTCAACCCGGCCGGCAGCTTCTGCTTCATCACCTCCAACAGCTGGCTCGACGTCGGCTACGGCGCCGATCTGCAGGAGTTTCTGCTCAAACACAGTCACGTCAAATTCATCCTCGACAACGAGAAAAAGCGCTCGTTCGCCCAGGCCGACGTCAACACGGTCATCGCCCTGCTCGCCCCGGCCGACGACCGCAGCGAGGTCGGGCTGAAGAATACTGCCCGCTTTGTCATGTTCAAAGTCCCGTTCGAGGATGTCCTCAGCGCGGAAACGTTCAAAACGCTCGAAGCCGTCGGCGAGCGCCGTATTACCGACCAGTGGCGCATCAACGCCGTTGCGCAGCGCGACCTGCTCGAAGAAGGCCTGGTGCATGAAGAGGAAGAAGACGAAACCGCCGCCAAAATCAAGACCGTGCACATCAAGACCGCCCGCTACGAAGCCAACAAATGGGGCGGCAAATACCTGCGCGCCCCGGAAATCTTTTTCACCATTCTGGAAAAGGGCAAAGGCAAGCTCGTGCGCCTCGGCGACATCGCAAAAGTGCGCCGCGGCTTCACCACCGGCGCCAACGAATTCTTCTACCTCGACGACGAAAAGATTGCCGAATGGGGAATCGAGCCGGAGTTCCTCAAGCTGGTCATCAAAAGCCCGCGCGAATGCCGCTCCATCATCATCAAGCCGGAAGACCTGCGCTACAAAATCTTTATGTGCCGCAAGGACAAGAGAGAGCTCAAAGGCACAAACGCCCTCGAGTACATCAAATGGGGTGAATCACGAAAGTTCCACCTGCGACCAAGTTGCCGAGGAAGGCAACGGTGGTGGGAGTGCCCTGAAGTGAAAGGAAATACCTTCTGGGGTAAGGAGCTTCGTGAACGGATTGCAATTTTGGCTTCGCCATCGCTAATGTTTGCAGACTGTAGACTTTATGTTGCAACAGTAGATAGAGCATTACAGGCAGTATTGAACTCTGCTGTTGCTATACTTTCGGATGAAGTAAATGCGAGAAATTATGGCGGCGGAGGAGGTCCACGGAGCTTGATGGTCTATGAGGTACAGCAACAAATTGTCTTGCTGCCATCAGCTTTTAATAAAGATCAAAGGCTGCGTCTTGTGTCTGAACTTGATCGTTTGGGGTGTCGAGAAATCTTTCCAATTTTCGATGAAATCCTTCAGCCCGACCGCCGCGCATTGGACGATGCAGTCTTTGACGTGTTGGGGTTGACGGCCGGGGAGCGGGAGGCGGTGTACGAGGCGGTGGTCAGCCTGGTGCGGGCGCGGCTGGAAAAGGCGCAGAGCGTATAGCCCTGTGATACGAGCCGGATCAGCAGCATCGGCGCCAAACGCCGTCGATCGAACGACGCCGAAAATTCCGATCGATGCCGCAAAAATTTGCCGATGCCCGATTTCCCGCGCGCCGATCCGCAATCGCGGTTGTTCATCGCGGAATGATCGTCGTCGCGTAGGGGCAACCCTGCGTGGTTGCCCCGATTAAATACGCGGTTGCCCCAATCAAACGATCGGCCGCCGCATTGCGCATCGACGACGTTTGGGCGACCACATAGGGTCGCCCCTACGAAATGCGTGATTGCCCCGATGAAACGCGCGATTGCCCCGTATAAACGCGCGGTTGCCCCGATGAAACGCGTGGTTGCCCCGATTAAATACGTGGTTGCCCCGAAAAAACGCGTGGTCGCCCTTACGAAATGCGTGGTCGCCCCGATGAAACGCGCGGTTGCCCCAATTAAATACGTGGTCGCCCCAATCAAACGATCGATCGCCGCATTGCGCATCGACGACGTTTGGGCGACCACATAGGGTCGCCCTACGGAATGGACCGGCGCCCATATCCAACGGATCGGTGCGACAACCATGATGGGACAATTCGATCGGGTCGCCCGTCCGGTATTGCGCGGCATCGCGGTTGTTCATCGCGGAATGATCGTCGTCGCGTAGGGGCGACCCTGCGTGGTCGCCCCGATGAAACGCGTGGTTGCCCCGATTAAATACGTGGTTGCCCCGAAAAAACGCGTGGTCGCCACGATGAAACGCGCGGTTGCCCCGATTAAACGCGTGATTGCCACGATAAAATGCGCGGTTGCCCCAATTAAACGATCGGTTGCCGCATTGCGCATCGACGACGTTTGGGCGACCACAGGGTCGCCCCTACGGAACGACCCGACATTCATATCCGCCGACCGTTTGTCCGCAAACGCCCCAAACCGATCGACCGAAAATAAAAAAACCTCCTCCGAAACGATCTTCAGAGGAGGTCGAGGGAAAACAAAAGGCGTTATTTCTTCAAAATCGCCTTCATCACCTTTTCTTTGTCCAGCTTTTTGGTGCAGAAGAACCAATCGTAGCAGGTAATGTCCTCTTTTTTGCCTTCCATGCGCTCCTTGGCGACGCCGCAGGAACCGGCCGGCGGCACAATCACGTCGTCGCCCGGGCGCCAGTCGGCCGGCGTGGCCACCTGGAATTCGTCGGCGGTCTGCAGCGCGATCAGCACGCGGTACAGCTCGTCGAAATTACGGCCCAGGCTGAGCGGATAGTAAATGATGGCGCGAATGATGCCCTTGGGATCGATGAAAAAGACCGCCCGCACTGCCTTGGTCGAGCTCTCGCCCGGCTGAATCATGCCGTATTTTTTGGAAATCTCCATGGTGATGTCTTCAACCAGCGGGAACTTGACCTCGACGTTCTTCATGCCCTTGTACTCGATCTTTTCCTTGATTGTGCGCAGCCAGGCAATGTGGCTGTACAGGCCGTCGACGGACAGACCGACCAGTTTGCAGTTCGCCTTGTTAAACTGCTCTTCCATCGAAGCAAAGGTGATGAACTCCGAGGTGCAGACCGGGGTAAAGTCCGCCGGATGGCTGAAGAAAATCACCCACTGACCCTTGTAATCATCCGGAAAATTGATTTCCCCCTGCGTGGTGACCGCTTTAAAAGCCGGCGCTTTGTCGCCGATTCTCGGCATGGCAACGACTTCGTTTTCCATAACAGATCCTCCTTAAGATTTAGCCTCACGATTAAACGTTCGCTTTGAACGCTCTCGCTGTTTCATTTTTATCACAGTTATTTGATAATAATTCTAAAAAAAGGATTCGAAATTCTCAAGAATTTTTCAGTTCTGCCCGCCAGGCAATCCGTGTCGATCCAGTAAACCGCAGATGCAGGCGGAGAACATGCTCGTCCATCATTTTGAATGTACAGTCGCCCTGGTCGCGGTGCAGGAAAATTCCGCCCTGTGTTCCCGGGTGCAACTGCGGCAAATAGATAAAGACGTTGTGCGCCGATCCCGCCGGCGCCGTGCTGATGCCCTGCAGCACCTGCGCGCTTTCGTCCCATCGAACATCCTCCAATTCGAAGGCGCCCTGTACACAGTGGCGGTTTGTACCGATGACTTGCGGCACGCCGCGCTTTGCGTGCAGAGTCGTCGAGATGATGCCGGCGAGCGCAAAGATGCGGCAGAACTCGGGACGATCGGTTTCGCGCTATCTTTCCATCTGCCCGTCTGTCGCTGTGCGTATTCGCTCGACCGCCTGCGGGTTTTTAGAGGTCGTCACTCTTTCACGCCGAAAAAGATGACCTTGGCCTCAGGTCCGCGGCATTCGGCTTCGATGACCGCCCGTCCCTTGTGGTCGAACGTCACCTTGACGCCTTCATTATGCCATACCTCGCGCGCGACCGCGTTGGCGGTGACATAGCGAAACGTTCCGCCGAAATGAGCGTCCTCCAATTTCACCCATGGGTTTTTATAGTTGAAGAACAGCACCACTGCGCCTCTGCCGTTGCCGGGATTGATCTTTTCGTGGATCTCGGGCACGCCGCCGATCGAACCGGTCCGCACCGGCGAAGCCAAAGCCATGTCTTCGCGCACCTGCTTGTAAAGTCCCAACACCTTATGAAAAGTCTCCACTCCGGCTTCAGAAACCTTTAGCAGATCGCCCCAAATGCCGTTTTGACCCAGAATGAGCGAGCCGAGGTTGAGATACTGCGAACGTAGAGGGTCGTCGGGCAAATAGTGGGTCAAAAACAGCACCGAGGGAATCCACTTGTCATAGACCAGCGGCGCCCGACAGACGCGCGCTCTCGCCGGGCCGGGAAAGACAAAGACATTCGCACCCATGCCTCCGCCCGGAGCAAAAAGCGTATCGTCGAATGACACATAGTAAGGTCCATTGTTCATAATAAAATATTTTCCGGCGGCTAAAAATTCCAACCCGAAAGCGCGTTCGCCTTCGGTCACATCGAAATCGACGATGGCCTCCGGGCAGGCGGCGCACAGCTTGTCGACGATTTTTTTCATATAGCGGCTGAGCAGAAACGAGTACGCCTCGCCGCGCTCCTGCGCTGAAACCGAGGCGTCGCCGTGAAAGTGGTTGGGATCATTGCAGCCGTATTGGCCGATGGCGTCCCACTTGAAATAGGTGACCCCCAGTTCCTTGGAAAGTCGAATCAATTCATCGGCATAGGCGTCGGCAAACTTGCTCACCAGACACATCGGATAGCTCTCTTCGGTTTCCCAGATAGAATAAGGTCCTTGAGGCTTGCCGTCCCAAGTGATTTTACAGTCCGGCTGCTTCTGCAGGATCGTACTGGATACCGCGGCGGTGTTGTTGAACCAGAGGCCGAGCTTCATGCCGTAGCCGTCGAGTTTGGCTTTGACGGTGCGCAGCGAATCGGGAAAGCGCGCGAGCGACACCTGCCAGTCGCCGGTCTTTTGGTACCAGCCGGTGTCGATGACGAACACCTCGATGCCCATGCGGTGCGCGACTTCGATCTCCTGGAGCATCCGCTCAAGGTTCATTGAATCGAGGTAAGGCTTGCCGTTCCAAAAATAGTTGCGCTCCTGATAATTCCAAGTGTTGTAGAAAATATAGGGTTTGCGGCTGGTCAGATTCGGGCTGAAATACTTGAGAACATGGAGGCGAAACTGCGACGCCATTGCCTCCTTGCCGCCTTTTACGGCCGCAGCATCCATCCACAGCGTCTCATAGCCCTCGACCAGCGGATAGCGCGACCAATAGTTGCCCTTGACGGCTTTCAGGCCGACCTGTCGATTGGGCGACAGCTGAAAGCCGAGATAGCGATCGGGCAATTGGCTGCCGTGCTCGTAGGCGAGCAGCAAAGTGTGCCGTCCGTCGCCGCCGACCAGAATCGGGCCGTCGAGCATCAAAGCATTGTCGAAAAAGCGGGCCTCCACCGCACGCTCTGCCGGCAGATAGCAGTGCACCAACTCGTCGTACTCGCTCAGCCTCACCTCGACAACTTTGGGCAGGGAGGCGAACGAAGCGACAAAGTAGGTCAAGTTTTCACCGGAATTTTTGGTCAAAAACCGCGGCGAACTCGCGGTTAGGCGATAACAGAACCGCACCACCGGATTGTCGGGCGAAAGGCGAACGATCCATTCGAGCTTTAACTCGGCGTCGCCCGCAACCGGCCCGGAAACGGTGTATTCGGTGACGCCGTTGAACAACGGCTTGCTCTGCACCTTAAAAGTCTGCCAGCGCAGCGCCGTCGTCTTGCCGTCGATTTCGCATATCGGCGGCGCGATGGCAAAGGAAAAACGCTCTCCCTTTAGCTCGTAGCGCCACAGAGCCGCCGGCGAGTTGATCACCTTGATTTGCGCCGCATCATTTTCGATCTTGGGCTGCGCCCAAAGCATGGAAATGGATAGCAATACGAGAAGGGGTCTAATCATGTCGATCTCCTCCGATACTAAAATAAAAAACGCGCTGCATCGAAAGGCAATTTACAAATATTTTATTATCCGACAAGGTTAAATGCGCTAAAAATTTCGGCTTGATTTTCAAAAAAATCGCCTGCCGTTCTTTATTGGGAAAAGCCAAAGAGCGGCATAGCCGAATATGTTTCTGATTAACCAGGCAGGTGTCTTTGCCTATGGGCGACACTTTCGCTGCTTTGCGTATCATCGTTTTTTTGCGCGGCGATAAAAAAGGGGTTAGGGAAAGGAAACAGAGCCTCGAGTGCACCGGAAATACTTTGCATACAATGAAAAAAGCCTAACCGCCGGCGCTCGGTACAATCAGGCTTGCCGTTTAAACGACTGGCTGCAGGATCCCCTGCTAATTTTTCAAAAAAGCCTGAATCGCTGTATCGCGCATTCCTTCTTCGCTTTTCCACTGCGACGCTGAATTGCGGCGGTCAGGCTGCGAGATAAATTATCATTGCCGAGCCTCCCTTCCGCATCAAGGTTAATTGTGGAAAAAGCCTCGGCAGGTGATGCGTCTTTTCAAGAACCGTTCTGACGACGCTGGTTCAATGAACCAAAAGCAAGGGTGCAAAATTTGAAAGTGGGATTAATCTTTGAAATCTCTTTGCCGTCGATTGTTGCAGAAGGGCTTTTTTCAACTTTGTCCCTCAAAAAAGAACGCCCTGAAAAAAGCGTCTCTTTCAGGGCGTTTTCGGCAAATCTCAAAAAAGCAATTAATGAAGATCAGTCGACGACTTCATAAGCGCCTCTGGCAGGCGTCGAAATGATCATTTCCGGCTTGAGGTGGATGCGCTTTTCGTATTCGCTTGCGACTTTTTCAAGAAAGCCGTCCACGTATTGGTTCTCGACCAAATTGACGGTGCAGCCGCCGAAACCGCCGCCGGTCATTCGGGCGCCGAGTACGCCTTTCTGCGCCCGCGCAATGTCGACCATAAGGTCCAATTCCGGACAGCTCACTTCATAGTCGTCGCGCAGGCTGTCGTGCGATTCGTTCATCAAGCGGCCGAAGGCCTTTAAATCGCCCTGCTGCAGGGCTTCGAAAGCCGCAGCCGTGCGTTCGT
>JAPDPN010000064.1:0-16828 GCA_034506455.1 Candidatus Zhuqueibacterota bacterium
GACGGCCATGTGGTTCATCGGGTCTTGGCGGTGCGCAATGAAGGCGTTATAACCCGCGGGGACAACAATCGATTCACGGACCTTGGCCGGATAAAGGGGGAAAACATTGTCGGCCGAGTAGCGGAAGTCTTTTCCCCCGATCGGGCGATCGTCATTCACGGAGGAGCAAGGGGATTGTTCATCCACTATGCCCTGCGATTCGGCCTGTACGGCAAAATGATTCTCAAACCGCTCTTAAAACGCATGGGTGTTTCGCAAATCATGCGACGGGGGTTGCATAAGCTTTTTCTGCGCGCATTTATTTGCCCGATGATTAATCATCGCCCGACGATAAATCGTCGGGCTAGATATCGACTAGATATCGACGGCGGATGAATCCGCCTTGGCCTTAGGCATAATTCATCGGGCGTCGTTCATAGCCGTCGGATTTATCCGACGGCGAATTATTCGACGGCGAATGTATCCGATACCGCGACGGCTGATGATGCCCGATGAAAATCCCACGGCGATCAATCGTTGCCCGACAATAAATCGTTGCCCGATGATAAATCGTCGCCCGACGATCAATCATCGCCCGACGATGAATCGTCGGGCTAAATATCACGGCGAATGAATCCGCCTTGGCCTTAGGCCTTAGCCCGATTTATCGGGCGTACGTTTTAACACGGCGATTTATCGCCGTACGCGCTAAGAACTAAGAACCATGGCGGATGAATCCGCCTTTAGCCTTTAGCACGGCGATTTATCGCCGTGCATAGGTGATTTATCGCCGTGTTGTAAAAGATTTATTGCCGTGTATTCGATTTTTCGTCATGCGCAGGCGATTGGTCACCATATATGCAATTCATCACCGCGCATAATCCATCTGCGGTGCCTGCCGCCGTCTGTAAATACAGTCTTTCATATCGCAGAAACGGCAGGTATAATCCTGCCGCTTAACCTCTTTGCCGATGCCGATCATCCCGCTGATCGACTTGATCGGCGTCATGAGGGCCGAATCGTTGAGCGATATGTCGCAAAAGCCCTTCGGCAGCAACGAAAAAAGCTTGTGCTGCTCGTCGACCTTCCAGCCGCAATAGCCCGGACTATATCGATTGGTGATGTTGAGTCCCAAGGACTTTTGTTCTGCTTCCAAGTAGGCATGAATCTTGTCCATGGCGGTCTCGACCGCCTCGGAGGCGACGAGGTCCACGGCATAACCGGCCAAATAGTCGCCGCGACGCATTTTCTCCGCCGCCAGCCGTTCCATTTGCGGCCCGATGGTGCACACGAAAACCGCAACGCTCGTCGAGCGGCGCAGCTGCGCGCCAATGATTCGGCCGATGTCGAATTCCACTTTGCCTATGCGGCAACGCTGATAATCGGACGACAATTCGATGGATGGGAAAATAAGCAAACCGCCGACGGGGTGAAGCAGCTTTTCCGCCGCCGCCAACGCGTCGTCGACGGCGTGCGCCGTCGGCGCAAAGTCTTGCTCTCCGCCGATGATTTTCAGAATCCTGTTGCGTTCAGGCAACGCCTCCTGCGGCAGGAGACTGAACTGAAGAACATCCCCTCTACCCTGCAGCAGAGCGAGGTTCATGCCGTATACCTGCGTACCGCCGCGGCAATGGCGCGAATATGCTCCGGCGTGGTGCCGCAGCAGCCGCCGATAATATCCGCCCCTGCCTCAATGAGCGCCGGCACCAGATCGGCCATCATGGAGGGAGTTTCCGGAAAGACCGTTTGATCGTCGATCAAGATAGGCGCGCCGGCATTGGCGTGCACAACGATGGGTACCTGCGGCGCCGCTGCGCGCATCTGCCGAACAATGTCGACCATCTGCGCCATGCCGTTGCCGCAGTTGGTGCCGATCATGTCGGCGCCGGCCTCCAAGGCCGCCGCAGCGGCCTCTGCAGGCGACACGCCCATCATCGTGCGGTATTCGTTCTGCGAAATTTTGTTGAAGGTAAAGGTGCAGATGACGGGCAGACGCGTGTTTTCCTTGGCCGCCTTGACGGCGATGGTTGCCTCATCGATCGCGGCAAAGGTCTCGCAAATGACCGCATCGGCGCCGCCGCGCTCCAAAGCCTGCGCCTGGACGCGAAAGGCCTCGTACAGTTCCTCTTCGGTCACATCGCCCATCAAAAGAATCTTGCCGCTCGGTCCGATGGAACCCAGCACGCCGTGCTCCATGCCCGCCGCTTGCCGCGATATTTCGGCAGCTTTTTCGCTCAATTCCGACGCCCTGTCACTAAATCCGTAATGCGCCAATTTGACTGCGTTGCCGCCGAAACTGTTGGTCTCGATGACGTCCGCGCCCGCTTTGATGTAACTGCGGGCGATGTCGAGCACGGCTTCGCGGTGAGTCTCGTTCCAAAGCTCCGGGCATTCTCCCGGCTGCAGTCCTTTGCTCTGCAGAAAGGTCCCCCAAGCTCCGTCGGAAACCAGCACGCGCTTGGCGTTTAAGGCCGCCAAGATATCCATAGCTTTTCCCCTTATTCAGTCTTTCAGGCCACTTTTTTGTTCAGAAATTCGACGGCGCCCTGCGGATCGGGCGAATAGCCGTCGGCGCCGATTTTATCCGCAAACGCCTGAGTGACCGGCGCGCCGCCGATGATGATCGGCGTTTCCGGATGCTTTTCCTTGATCGTCCGGATGACCTTTTCCATGTTCACCATGGTGGTGGTCAACAAAGCGCTGATGCCCACCACGCAGCCTGGGTGTTCATCCACCGCCTTGAGAAATTTCTCCGCCGAGACATCGGTGCCCAGATCGATCACCTCAAAGCCGCCGCCTTCGGCCACCATGGCCACCAAGTTCTTGCCGATGTCGTGCAGGTCTCCGGCAACCGTGCCGATGACAAACGTACCTTTCCGCTTCACTTCGCCGGATTGGAAATAGGGTTTCAGGTGGTTCATGGCCGCGGTCATCGCCTTGGCCGACATCAGGAGCTCAGGCACAAATGCCTTGTTTTCGCTGAATTTTTTGCCGATCCTGTCCATGCCCAAAATGCAGCCCTGGAGCACCTCGTCGGGACTGCAGCCTGATTGTAAAGCGGCAGCTGCCAATTCATCGGCGCCGTCTTGTCCCTTCATATCCGGCGGCCAGGGTGCATCGCGGTTTACTTTGCCTCGCTCCACGCATAAAGCCAGTTTCTCAACCCATTCGTTCACGGCTGGACTCCTTTTGTTGACAACATATTGGTATTTTTACAATGCCAAAGCCCGCATCTGGGTATGCAGGTTCTCATGAGGCGTACCGTCCGGTATTTCGCAGCCGGCGGCGCTGAAACAGCGCGGACCGCCGTCGGCAATGCAGCGCCGCACGGCCTCTTCCACCTGCTGCGGCGTTCCCTGCAGCATGACCGCCACCGGATCGAAATTACCGCACAAGGCCGGACCATTCGGCTCATAGATTTCCGCCGCGTGCCGAAAATCGACCATCCAATCCAAATCGACAATGTCGGCGCCCGAGGCCGCCATGCCCTCCAGCAGATGAGTTGTGTTGCCGCAAATGTGCAGCCGAGCGGTCCCACCGGCTTTGTGAACCGCGTCGAAAATGCGCTGCTCGTACGGAAGAGCATACTGCTGGTACCATTCGGCGGAAATCTGCGAAGCGACCGCGTCGCCAAGGCCGATGATATCCGCGCCGGCCTCCATCTGAGCCTTGGCAAAAAGGACTTCCTGTTCACAGCAAAATTCCAAGAGGTCGGCGACAAAATCCGGCCTCTCGAAAATATCCATCATCAGCGTGCTGACGCCGCGCAAATCGGCGGCTTCCGCCAACGCCCCTTCGACCCATCCCATAATCGGAACTTGACCGCCCACCCGTTCGCGGAAAAGCCGAATCGCTTCGAGCCGATCGTTCATCCGTCTGCCGTCTTCCGGCCGGGCCAGTTTTAATTTGTTCAAATCGGACGGATCTTTTAACAGCGGCTCGGTTGCCAGCGGCAGAGCATCCTGAGGAAACTCGACCTTAAGCCCCAAGTCGTGCGCTTCGCGATAGGGATCGGAAATTGCCTGGGCAATGTCGATCGCAAAGGCTTCGATGACGGCCAAATTGGCGTCGACCAAGACGCGGTAATTCAGATAATAATCGCGCAGTTGAGCGTGAATGAAATGCGCCGCAAACTGCATAAAGATGTCGAAATTGGGTACCCGATCAACCGGTAAACCCTTTAAGCGGTTTCGAAACCGTTCGAAGGAGTTCATGACCGTCTTCCTTGCGGATTCGTACTCGTTTACATCATCTCATCTTCGCGCACTTGATCAATGAGCTGCGGCACCTGTTGCGGCGTCACCTTGCTGTAGACCTTGCCGTTGATGGTTACCACCGGCGCCAAAGCGCAGACGCCGAGGCACCGACTGCTTTCCAGGGAAAAGAGCAGGTCGGAGCTCGTTTCTCCCAGATCAATTCCCAATTCCGAACGAAAAGCATCCAACACCTTGTCGGCGCCTTTGACGAAACAGGCGGTCCCCAAACAGACCGAGACGGCATATTTTCCCGCCGGCCTGAGTCGGAAGAAATGATAGAACGTCGCTACGCCGCTGACCACAGAGGTAGGCACCTGCAGCCGCTGCGCCACTTCGTACATGTGCTCTTTGGATAAATAGCCGTATTTTTCCTGCACTTTATGCAGGACGGCAATCAGATAACTGTCCGGATGTTCTTTTTCCAGACATGTCTCGATAAAACGGACGATTTCCGGGTCCAGTGTCGGCTTATTCATCACTTGATCCCCTTTGGTTCACGGGCAGTATAGGTGGTGTGGAGAAGCTCGTGCGCCTTATGACTGCCCGGTTGACCCAAATATTCTTCATACAATTTCATGATATAGGGGTTTTCGTGCGATTTACGCACCGTTTTGGCCTCGTCGATCGAATAGAGAGCGCCGGCGCGCAGTCGATTAATCTCTTTGTCCAGCACATAATAGCCGGGTGGAGGGTAAGGTTGGCCGCCGCCGCCGATGCAGCCGCCCGGGCAGGCCATCAGTTCAATCAAATGGTACTGTTTTTCGCCCGCCTTGACTTTTTCCAAAATCGTTTTGGCATTGTTCAAGCCGTTGGCGACGGCCACATTGAGCTCATATTCGCCGAATCGTATCGTCGCTTCGCGCAGACCTTCGACGGCCCGCACCTGCGTAAAATTGAGGTCGGTCAAGGGCTTGCCGGTCAGCTTTTCGGCGGCCGTCCGCAAAGCGGCTTCCATAACGCCGCCGGTGGTACCGAACAGGTCCGCAGCACCGGTCGAAAAGCCGAGCGGCAGATCGAACTCCCCATCCGGCAGTCGTGTAAAGTCGATGCCGTAAGCCTTGATCATCCAGATCAGTTCGCGCGTGGTCAGAACGGCGTCGGTGTAGGGATAGCCTGCCGGCGCAAAATGCTCCGGCCGTTCTATTTCGAACTTTTTAGCCACGCAGGGCATGATGCCTACCACGTAAATGGACCGAGGATCTATGCCCCGCTTTTCCGCATAATAGGTTTTGAGCATCGTCGACAGCATCTGCATGGGCGATTTACAGGAAGAGGCATTAGGGATCAGTTCAGGATAGAAATGCTCCATGAACTTGATCCAGCCGGGCGAGCAGGAGGTCAACAGCGGCAGGTTCTCGCCTTTTTTCAACCTTTCAGCGAATTCGTTCGCCTCTTCGACGATGGTCAGGTCGGCGCCGAAATTGGTGTCGAATACCGCATCGAAACCCAGGCGCCTTAGGGCGGTCACGGTCTTGCCGGTGCACGGTGTGCCGGGAGGCAAATAAAAGCCTTCGCCGATGGCGGCGCGTATAGCGGGCGCAATTTGCGCGATGACGATCTTGTTCGGATCGGCCAAGGCATTCCATACCCTCTCGGTATGCGGTTTTTCCAAAAAAGCGGCGGTCGGGCAGACGTTGATGCACTGACCGCAGTTGATGCAGACCGAGTCCGCCATGCCGTCTTCGAAAGCCGGCGCCACTACCGTATGAAAGCCGCGATGAAGTTGACTAAGATTGTGGATGCCCTGAACTTCGGAACAGACGCGAACGCACCGCCGGCAAAGGATGCATTTTTCGGCGTTACGGATCACCGAGGCGCTTGAGGATTCGATGGGGTGCTGTTTGCGCCTGCCTTCATAAAGCCGTTCGCGCACGCCGAGACTGTACGCCAGATTCTGCAGCTCGCAGTTGCCGTCGCGTTCGCAGGTTTGGCATTCCATGGGATGATTATCGAGGATCAACTCCACAATGTCCCGACGCGCCATGCGAATCTCGGGCGAGTTGGTGCGGACGCGCATGCCGTCCCACACCTTGGTCGAGCAGGAGGTGATGTACTTATTGCTGCCTTCCACTTCGACAATGCAGACGCGGCAGGCGCCCTCGACGGAAAGATCGGGATGATAGCACAGCCGCGGAATGCGAATGCCGATCTGCTCCGCTGCCTGCATGATGGTCGTCTCTTCCGAGACGGTCAGCTTTTCATCATCAATATAGATTTCGACGTTTCTCATAGGCCAAAATTATCCTGTCGTTGTTGTGCCATTGGTCACAATTTGGCAACGGCGTTGAACTTGCACACATTGAAGCACTCGCCGCATTTGATGCATCGGCTCTGATCGATGACATGCAGCTGCCTCGGTTTGCCGCTGATGCAGGCGACCGGACAACGTCTTGCGCACAGGGTGCAGCCCGTGCACTTGTCGGTAATCTCGTAGCGGATCAGCTTGGCGCAACGATGCGCCGGACATCGCTTTTCCACCACATGGGCGACAAACTCTTCGCGAAAATTCTGCAAAGCGCTGAGAACCGGATTCGGCGCCGTCGTTCCCAAGCCGCACAATGAGGATTTTTGCACAACCCGACCGAGCCGCTCCAGCTTGTTCAAATCTTCAAGCGTTCCTTCACCGTCGACGATTCGCTCCATGATTTCGAGCATGCGCAGCGTTCCTTCGCGACAAGGAACGCACTTGCCGCACGACTCGCTTTGGGTGAATTCGAGGAAATATTTGGCAGTCTGCACCATGCAGTCGGTTTCATCCAGAACGATCATGCCGCCCGAGCCCATAATCGAACCCAGAGCAGCCAGGGCTTCGTAATCCACCGGCGTGTCGAGCTTGTCCGCCGGAATACAGCCGCCGCTCGGGCCGCCCGTCTGCACCGCTTTCAGCTTTCGGCCATCCGGTATGCCGCCGCCGATGTCGAAAATGACCTCGCGGAGCGTCGTTCCCATCGGCACTTCCACCAAGCCTGTATTGTTGACCTTACCCGCCAAGGCAAAAACCTTTGTGCCTTTGCTCTTTTCCGTGCCTATGCGCGCAAACCAGTCGGCGCCGTAGAGGATGATGGTCGGCACGTTTGCCCACGTCTCGACATTATTGATGACGGTCGGATGTCCCCACAAGCCGGACTGGGTGGGATAAGGCGGCCGAATGCGCGGCTGGCCGCGCTTGCCCTCAATCGAGAGCATCAGGGCCGTCTCTTCGCCGCAGACAAAGGCGCCGGCGCCCAAACGGATTTCGATGTCGAAATCGAATCCCGAATTCATGATGTTTTCGCCGAGCAGGCTGTTCTCCCGCGCCGTGCGAATCGCCTTTTCCAGCCGCTCGATCGCCAACGGATATTCGGCGCGCACATAAATATAGCCCTGATGGGCTCCGACGGCAAAGGCGCCGATGGTCATGCCTTCGAGAATGATGAACGGATCTCCCTCCAAGGCGCTGCGGTCCATAAACGCACCTGGATCGCCCTCGTCCGCATTGCAGACCACATAGCGGATCGGATCGTCATTGTCGGTGACCGCATTTTGCCATTTCAGTCCGGTCGGATAGCCGCCGCCGCCTCGGCCCCGCAGTCCGGATTTTGTGATTTCCCCGATCACCCATTCCGGATCGCCGCTGTCCAATACTTTAGCCAGGGCTTCGTAACCTTTATTCATCACGTAATCGACCAGGCTTTCCGGATCAATGAGACCGCTGTTGCGCAGCGTCAGCCGTGTCTGTTTATTGAAAAAGGCTACGTCGCCGTATAGGGAGAAAAACTGTTCGGTAATGAAATCAGCCCGAGTCTGGTATCGTTCGGCGATCTTTTTCTCAATAAGATGTATGCGCAGGATCTCTCTCAGTTCCTCGCGCTTTTGAAAAGTATAAAGCGTCTTTTCCGGAAATATCATCATCACATGCTGCCTGCCGACCCGATCGGCCGAGCAAAGCCCGAAACAGCCGCTGCCGAAAACACGGACCGTCCCCTCTTCGACGCCGATTTCAGCAAGAACCTCTTCAACCAGCTCTTCGGGGTTTTCATTTCCATGCCGACAGTTTTCGGAGGAACAAATGGTGATGACATAGTCGTAACGGTTCTTGGTCTTTTTGTCGAGGACAAACTCCGGCACGGTTCGTCCGCCGATGATATGCTCCTGAAAAATCACCTGAACGCGTTCTGGGGTGACCCGTTCGTACTTGATCGGAATTTTGCCGGGCACGAACACGCCGACGATCGGCTCGCGCGCACAACGCCCCGTACAACCGGTCTGCTTGACCAGAATGTCCTCTCTGCCGGAAGCGCGTATCAGCTTCTGAAACTCCCGCATGACCATTTCAGAACCGGCGGCTTTCTCACACGTCGCCGATCCCACCTGAACGATGATCTTTTCGTTCAAGCCGCTCTGCGCTCTGCGCGCCAGCATATATTGACGCATCGCCTCGTAGTAGGCTGTTGCAGCACCCATGAAGACCTCAAGAATACACAATAATCGTTTTCGAAAAATAACAAACAATAAGCAGTCAAACAATAAAAATATATGATGATTCGCTTCGCGATCCTTGACTTTAATCAAGAAGAACCTTAGGTTATTGGCGAACTGTACCGGTTGTTGAGCGGTGGGATTCTAACCTATCAATATATCAAGGAGATCATCGCATGTACCAGGCTGATCCCGATCGTTATTCGACGATGAAATACAATCGCTGCGGCCGAAGCGGACTAAAGCTGCCTGCCGTTTCCCTGGGGTTATGGCATAATTTCGGAGGCGTCGATGTGTTCGAAAACGGCCGCGCCGTGCTGCGTCGCGCTTTCGACCTCGGCATTACTCATTTTGATTTGGCGAACAATTACGGTCCGCCGCCTGGCTCGGCGGAAGAGATGTTCGGCAAAATGCTGGCAACGGATTTCAAACCTTATCGTGATGAACTCATCATCTCCACAAAAGCCGGCTATTACATGTGGCCCGGCCCTTACGGCGAATGGGGTTCGAAAAAGTATCTGATCGCCAGCCTGGATCAAAGTCTAAAGCGCATGGGGTTGGACTATGTCGACATTTTCTATTCGCACCGGCCGGACCCCGAGACGCCGATCGAGGAAACGATGGCGGCGCTCGATCTGATCGTAAGGCAGGGTAAAGCACTCTATGTCGGCATCTCTAACTATTCCGTTGAACAGACCAGGCAGGCGATCCAAATCCTGCGCAGCCTGGGCACGCCGCTGCTCATCCATCAGCCAAAATACTCGATGCTGGTACGTTGGGTGGAAGACGGCCTGCTGGATCTGCTCGAAAAAGAGGGCGTCGGCTGCATACCCTTTTCGCCTTTGGCGCAGGGACTTTTGACCGATCGCTATTTGAACGGCATTCCGCCCGACTCCCGTGCGGCCAAGCCGTGGGGGTTCTTGAAAAAAGAGGAAATCAGTGAAGAGTTGATCCGAAAGATCAAAGCGTTGAACACGCTTGCCGCGGAAAGAGGCCAATCCTTAGCGCAAATGGCTCTGGCCTGGGTGTTGCGCAAACCGCAGGTGACCAGCGTCCTCATCGGCGCGGGAAATGTGTCCCAGCTCGAAGCCAACGTCGGCTGCCTGCAAAATCTGTCCTTTTCTTCGGAAGAGCTGCAAAAAATTGAAGAGATATTATCCCAATAGATCTTCTTTGCGCCGAACGGCTCGGAGAAAAAGCAATCCCTATTGCCTGACCATAATTGCAGCGAATAACGATGCGAGACCATTTCAACGATAAGAAGTAAAGAAAACTTTGCGTTTAATAAACAGGATGCATCTCTTTGAAATCATTGGCCAAGGAGGATGTCATGAGAACGTTTATCGGGTGGTCGGCCGTCATCATGAGCCTGACGGTTCTTGCAGCTAACTGCAGTCTTGTCGGGGCGCCTAAGGAACGGTTCGAGGCCGTTGTGTACATGACTTCGCAAACTCCGGAAGAATATTTAGAGTACCATGGCCCGATCGTTTTCTTTCCTTTGGAACAGCCGGACGAAAACTTTCCCACCATTATCGTCGATGAAAACAAAACCTTCCAAACCATAGAAGGCTTCGGCGGCGCGTTTACCGATGCAACGGCGGTGATTTACTCGCTGCTCTCACCCGAGCAGAAGCAGGAATTCATCAAAGCCCATTTCGACCCGATCGAAGGCAACGGCTACACGCTTTGCCGCACGACCATTCACAGCTGCGACTATTCAGATGAAATGTACACCTATGACGA
Organism: Candidatus Zhuqueibacterota bacterium; assembly: GCA_034506455.1. Classification (GTDB taxonomy): domain Bacteria; phylum Zhuqueibacterota; class Zhuqueibacteria; order Residuimicrobiales; family Krinioviventaceae; genus Fontimicrobium_A. The sequence continues at coordinate 10,437 of JAPDPN010000064.1, forward strand.
TGTAGCAGGCGATGTGGAGCTGAAACATTTTTCGATCGATCATGATCGCAAGCATCGCCTTCCTCTTATGCAGGCGGCTTTAAAGGCGGCCGGCGGAAACATAAAGATTTTCGCCTCTCCATGGAGCCCTCCGGCTTGGATGAAAACCAACAACAACATGCTCTACGGCGGCAAGTTAAAACCGGAGTATCGGCAAACTTGGGCCGATTATTTTGTCAAGTACGTCAAGGCGTACGAAAAAGAAGGCATTCCCATTTGGGGGTTGACGGTGCAAAATGAACCTTTGGCCGTGCAGGTTTGGGAATCCTGCATTTTCACGGCCGCCGAGGAAAGAGATTTCGTGCGCGATTATCTTGGACCGACTTTGAAAAAGAACGGACTGGCGCACCTCAAGCTGATGATCTGGGATCATAACCGGGGCATCATGTACCAACGCGCCAAAGTCGCCTACGAAGATCCCAAAGCATCCCAATACATTTGGGGAATGGCTTTCCACTGGTATGTCGGCGATCACTTTGATAATGTGCGTATCGTCCACGACGCCTTTCCCGACAAAGGATTGTTATATTCCGAAGCGGGCATCGGCGGCAGCTGGAATGATGCTTTTCGCTTAGCCAAGAATATGATTATTGATTTGAACAATTGGGCGCAGGGGTATGTCTATTGGAACATGCTGCTCAATGAAAACGGCGGACCGCGTCATGCGGGCGGGGAGTTTAGAGGCGAAAATGTTGTAACCTTCAACACCCGTACAAGAAAGCTGATCTACAGTCCGACCTATTATATGTTCGGCCATTTTTCACGTTTTGTCAAACCCGGCGCCAAACGCATTGCCTGCACCTCCAGCAGCGACGATTTTATTGCGACGGCGTTCGTCAATCCGGACGGCCGGGTTACGGTAATCGTGCTGAACCTTTCCGACGCGGACAGGGATTTTCAGGTGTGGGGAGAAGGGAAGGCGGCCCGTTGGCATAGTCCGGCCAAAGCTTTGACCAATTTGGTGTTTTGAGCAGAGCAGAGGGCGCGTTTATGCTGCTGCAGGCTTTGTTCTCCGAACGCACCGTTGCTTTAGGCTGCACAATCAGGCGAGGCTGCTAAACTTTTTCAATCGATCGACGGAAAAATATGTTCAAATCGGCCTAGCTCAACACCATCTAACCGGCCATATTGGAAGGCGACGGCTTGAAAGAGCCGCCGCTTCTTCCGCTCTTTTTTTGTGCCAAACAGCAAACGAGAAATGGCTGCCTGCCGATTTGATGATTCAGTAATCGAGGCGGCTTTCGTTACCGTTTGTCCTCCAAGGGCAATTCAAGTCATACAAAATTCGGCGATCAATTCAGCACGTACTCACGTGCGGTCCGGCGAAAGCCCTCGATTTCCTGCTGTTGCCGCTCGTCGTCCCAGCCCAGCTCCTTGGCCATTAGAGCGGCGGTTTTGGGCGCAATATCAGCCGCAGCGCGGGCGTCGAGGATCAACGCCCGGGTACGGCGTGCGAGCACATCCTCAAGCGTGCGCGCCATCTCTTCGCGTACCGCCCAGACCACCTCTGCCGCCGTATAAGGCAAGTTGGGATGGAGCTTGTCAGCCAGCTGCGTGTTGTTCTGCATCAGCTTTTGAATGCCGAGAGCATCGGTACCATAGTAATGGAGAGGGTCGTTCACGTCGAATGTCTTTAGCCATCCATGAATGCGCATATCCTCGGTCTTACAGGGCCGCTCCTCGAGTCCGGCAAGCTGCGCGGCCTGATCGATGACGTCCTGTCCCATCTTGCGGTAAGTCGTCCATTTTCCTCCGGTAATCGTGACCAGTCCCGACTTGGAAATAAGAATAGTGTGATCGCGCGACAGCGCGGCGGTGTTTTTGGCATCTCCGGAGCGCACCAGGGGCCGCAGACCGGCAAAGACGCACAGTACATTGGAGGGCTGCGGATCTTTGGTTAAATAACGCGCCGCATGCACGAGCAGGAATTCGATCTCTTCAGGCAGCGGCCGCGGCTCAAGCGACACCTGTTCGACCGGCGTGTCGGTCGTGCCGACGATCACGCGGTCGCGCCAAGGCACGGCAAACAGGACGCGGCCGTCGTCGGTGTGCGGCACCATGATGGCAGAATCGCCGGGTAGAAATTCCTTGCTAAGCACCAAATGCACCCCCTGGCTCGGAGCGATCAATTCCGGAGCCTCATTGTCGTCCATCTTCATGACCTGATCGACAAACACGCCCGTGGCATTGACCACGACTCGGCCGTAAATCTGATGTTCGCGATCGGTTTCGAGGTCGCGCACAACCACACCGCTGACCATTGTACCGGACTTGAGCAGCCGTTCGACGCGCATATAATTGACGGCCGTACCCCCTAAATCAAAGAGCGTCTGCGCCAAGTTGATCGCCAGTCGGGCGTCGTCGAACTGGCCGTCGTAATAGATTACGCCGCCGAGGAGACCCTTCGGCTCGATGGTCGGGAGCCGTTCCAAGGTTTCCTCTTTGGACAGCCATTTCGAAGGGCCGAGGCCGAGTTTTCCGGCCAGCATATCGTACATTTTTAAGCCGATGCCGTAGAACGGCCCCTCCCACCAGTCATAGTTGGGCACAATGAAGGATTGATGACGTACCAAATGCGGGGCATTCTGCACCAAAAGGCCGCGTTCGCGCAACGCTTCGAGCACCAAAGAGATATTGCCCTGTTTGAGATAGCGTACGCCGCCATGGACCAGCTTGGTGCTGCGACTGGATGTGCCTTTGGCAAAATCGTGCTGCTCAAACAAGACCGTTCGATAGCCTCGTGAAGCCGCTTCGACCGCCGCTCCCAGCCCCGTTGCCCCGCCGCCGATGACGATCACATCCCAGTAGCCGTCATAGTTTTCGATGGTATCTATTGCCTGCTGACGATTCACCTTGACCTCCGCTTTATAAAAATCAAAACAATACGATGAGCGTTAATTTAGACTTTAATGACGAGCTTTATTGAGAACCGCACAAAAGCGCTTTCAATTGTTCGGCTATCCGTTGCCGATTGGCCTCCTGCCAATAAAGTATTTCTACAGCGCAATTCGGGCAGAGCGCTTGCCAAAACGGCAAGGCTCGCTGCTGCACCACCAGGCAAGTCTTTATTGGAGATGACAATAGCTCTTTAATCGCCTCACAATAAGCCGCACACCGCTGCTCGATCACCCCCAGTTCGTCCACGACAAAAAGTTCCGGAGGGTTTTTAAGCTTATTGCAGATAAACTCGGCAGCCATTTCAAAGACTCGCAGATCGATGCGGAAACGATCGAAATCGGGAGTGTTGGACAGCTCGGCAAAAATGCGCACATCGGGCTCATTGCCGTAGCAAAGACCATAGCCGGTAATTTCTTGCCCGTGCATCAGCCTTAAAGAAAAAATGCCGACATGGTCCAGATCGAGGCTTTTAAGAAAAGCATGAATGAATGTGCTTTTGCCCGTTCGGCGCGCACCGGTAAAGATGACTTTTTGCAATGTGTACACTCAAACCTTTTGAACAGGAAGCGGTAATAAACCGCGCTGCCTTAGCCGGTCTACAAAACCGTATGTCAAGAAACCCGTAATAAAGCCGACAAAAAAGTAAAAGGTCAACATGACGAAAATCAAAATGAAACCGTCCTGGGTTTTTATCCCGAACAACATTTTTCCCGCCTGCAGAATTCGGCGATAAGCATCCAGAGGGGTAAGTCCCATAAACAGCGGCATGGAAAGAAAGGGATGAAAGAGGGTGTAGGTAACGCCGGCGCCGGCCGCAACGGCAATTCTCTTCTGCGAAGGAAGCGGCTGCCAATAAAGCGCCTCGATAATCAGGGATTCGATCATAATGGCTACGGCCACCGAGGCGGCAATACCGCCGATCAAAAGGAGCTTTAAAAAAACCGCTACCGCACCCATCAACAAAGCCGAGCCTCGCATGGCTGTGGTCAGGCGCGCCACCGTTTGAAAAACGATTCCCAACGACATCATTAAAAGACCGGCAAAGGGCAAATCTACGGCATGCAGAAGGGTACCTAACTGCACCTCCGCAATACCCCACAGCGTTCCAAGGATGGCGATGATAATATACGCTTTTATCATTTAATAACAAAAGTGGTTGTCTATATCATTGGCATTGCCGGATATCAGAATTTTTAACTCTAATTTCGAAACCATTATATGTCTTTGACTATGATGTAAACCACCTGCATCGGTCCATGGACGCCCTCAACGCGAACGAGCTCGATATCCGAAGTGGCGCTGGGGCCGGTTACAAAATTGATGGAGCTCGACATTTCATTGTTTTCTGAGTGCTTAATTTCCTCGAGCACCTGGGTAAGCCGCGGCCGGATGACGCTTTGCGGCACTACATAAATGGTCGCCGGAGGCAGCAGGGTAACAGAACGGCCGACGCCGGAACGGCTATACACCACAACCGTGCCGCTTTCAGCCACGGCGAGGTCGGCGACCGCAATGCCGACCCCTGCCTTCTCCGCATGCACAATTGCTCCTTGACGCGTAAGGCTTTCCTCCCACAGTTCAACGGGAAGATAAGCGCGCAGATAGCCGGCGGTATTCAGCTCCCGAAACAACGGCTGATCCGCCAACAGACAGCTGCCGGCGCCTATTCCGCCAATTGCCTCGGCCAAAGAAGCATTCAGCCGCTCCCGCATCGTCTCGATCACCGTCACGCTGACGGCGCGACTGCTTGCGACAAACGCCTGCGTCATCTCTTCTCGATTCCGGTCTGCCATGATTCGTTGTCGGAACTCTATGCCGGGCGTCGTCCAAGCCGGAGGTTGCGCTCGTTCTCGTCCCAACGCCGAACTGGTTCTCCGAATAAACTCATTGCGATCCATCAGCTCCCCTCCTTCGCTCGGTGCGCCTTGTACCAGTCGCGAAAACGGCGCGTCGGAATTTTCATCAAACAACGGCTTTTTGTCCAGCTGCGCACCGGACCGATCCTGGGCGCCAGGTTGGCCAGAAAGGCGGCTTTTGTCGTCGCCCGATAAATGAACGGGCTGCCCAAGACCATCGCAGCGCCGGCAAACACGCCATCTTCCAACCGACCGTTCAGCCCGAGTTCTTCGGCAATCCTGCGGCGATGTTCAAAGATCAGCTTATGCAAAGGAATCTTGACCGGACACACCTCATCGCAAGCGCCGCACAGCGAGCAAATCTTGACGATCTCTTTGAACACCGGATAACCGCCCAGCGTAGGCATCAATGCGGCGCCCAAAGGGCCGGGATAGAGCGCCCCGTAGCCGTGTCCGCTGATATGTCGGTAAGCGGGGCATTCCAGCATGCAGGTCCCGCAGCGGATGCAGCGCAAAACGTCACGAAACGGGCTCCCCAGCACCTCCGATCGGCCGTTGTCGACGATAATAATGTGAATCTCATCAGGGCCGTCCAATTCATTTGCACGCCGAGGGCCGGTCAGCAGCGTCGTGTAAACCGATGCACGCGAACCGACCGCCGAACGCGGCAAAAGCGTCAACAAAACATCCAGATCAGACAGCGTCGGCACCAGGCGCTCCATACCCAAAAAGACCAGCTGTGTCTTTGGCAACGTGGTGACGAATCGACCGTTGCCTTCATTGGTCACCAGGACCAATGTGCCGGTTTCGGCAACGGCAAAGTTGCAGCCGGTAATGCCGACGTCGGCGGTCAGAAATTCCTGCCGCAAAATGCCGCGCACAAAACGCGTCATATTCTCCGGAGCGGCGTCTCCGGAATATCCTTTCTTTTCCGCTAAAACTCGGCGAAATCGCTCTCTGTCTTTATGCAATGCAGGAATGACGATATGCGACGGCTTGTCGGCGTCATCGATCTGCAAGAGGTATTCACCCAAATCGGTTTCAATCACTTCCACGCCGATTTCCTGCAGCGCTTCGTTGAGGCCGATCTCCTCGGTCACCATCGACTTGCTCTTGACCGCCTTGCGCGCTTTTTTTGAACCAAGGAGTTCCGCGGCGATGCGGTTCGCCTCCGCCGCATCATCGGCAAAATAAACTCGGCAACCGGAAGCTTCGGCCTGCGTGACGAAACGATCGAGATAAAAATCGAGATGATCAAGGGTATGGGCGCGAATCTCGGCTGCAGCTTCCCGCCAAGAGTCGATGTCGCCCAGCTCGGCAAAGCGGTCCTGCCGCTTTCGGTTAATCAGGTCCTGCGCAGCTGCGATCGAGGCGCGCATAAAGTCGTCACTCAAAGCTCGACGAATTCGCTTCTTTAACGGCAATCGACTGGTTTGCAGACTCATGGCATCTATCTCTCCTCGGCAGCTTAGGCGCCTGTTACGCAGCGGCCTGGCAAGTCAATACCTCGACAATATGCATGACGCGGATGGCGTGCCCTTCTTTGCGCAGTCTCCCCTCGATGTTCATCAAACAGGCGTTGTCGGCGCCGATGACCAG
>JAPDPN010000065.1:0-16777 GCA_034506455.1 Candidatus Zhuqueibacterota bacterium
TTTTGACAATATTCCTCAAAGGTCAAATTCGGTTTCCATTCGAGACGAAAATCCATTCGAGACGGCTGGGGTAATCTTGGAACGAGATTCGGCTTTTCATAAAGGGCCAATCCCATCAATGGAAAATGCTGCTCCGTATTGACTTTTAAAGACGGATCAAACCCCGAAGCAGCTTCGTAGGAAATGAAAACGGCGGCGCAGACGCGATATTTTTCTATAGTCTTTTCAATCTCGGCCAGAGCAGGCATAATTTGCTTTGCTTCCCGAATTGAATATACCTCGATAGGTTTTAAAAACTCCAGCCAACAAAACGGAGAGTTGCGGATCAGAAAATAGGGTTGTTCAAACGGCAAAAGGGTGTTCATGCTTTATTCAATTTTGCGAGTGCAATTAGGGATCATTTTTCAAAGGACGGCGATGTTTGCAAAAAGGAGCGGACTGCCGAACTGAGAAAAAATGCAAATTTCGGGGATGAAACGCAACCCTATAAATAGACAGCAGACGGTCGCCTTTTGTCATGGACCGTCTGAAAGCTGTTAATAGTAAAGCATTGTCCAACAAAAAATTCTATGCAAGAAATCAAAGCGTTATTAATAGTTGTTCGAGATAAAAATAATCAATTAATTTTTCAAAAGGAGCCAAGCCCTAAAACGAAGCATGCGGGTTTGCGGTGTTGTAATCATTCACAAACAGGTGCCGTTGCGTTTTCCTATACTCCGGAGCGGACAAAAGGGGTCTTTTCATCCCGCACCTCCATAATGGCTCGGATCACCTGTTACGCCTTGCCGTTGCTCTTGGGATTACAGATTCTGCTGAAACACTATTCGAATTTTTGTTCCCCGTACGAAAGCAAAAAGGGAACAGACTGACGATACTTTTGGTCCGGCAATGTCAAATTATCAAGACTGGTTCCAAGTGCGTTTGCCGACGTTGAGAATCGGCAACAGCATCAGCGGCAGCCACCACAGGATACTCGATCTAAAAGATGAAAAAGCGTCAAAACCCCAGATCGCCCAGACAACCCCGATACAAAGCACTGCATACGGCCCAGCCATTAATCGACGATAGCGGGTATCCGGAAAGCGCCAGGGAGCAAAAAAGAAAACCGTCGCCATTGCCGTGAGCCATAATAGAATCCCAAGAGTTCCCGCTAGCAGTTTTCTCTGGAAAAGAAAAACAATCGCCAAAACGCCGATCCAAAGGAACGCGCCCGCCCAGCCGATAATCCAGCCGAGCTTTTCCCCTCGACGATGATTCATAGTGGGCTACCCTTTCTGCTAAAAATTAAATGGTCATATTGCATGATGAAATACCCCAAAAGCAAACAGGCGCATACCAACGCCGGTGCCGTCCAAACCCGAGCAGCGGTTGCCCCACGCCTTATCAAGATAAAAAAAGCGGGTTGTCGAGTAACCGCGACTGCCTGGTGGAGAGATCGTTCCTATCAAGGCCGGCATCTTTTTAGAAAAGCCTGCAAAACCGGCATCTGCCGCCGCACGCCGTTGACATGATGCGTCCTCGCCGGTTGGAATCCTTCCACGCAGGTCAGCCGTCATAACAGGCATGCGGATTGCCGGTTTTCGGTCCATGCATGTCGCATGCACAACCCTTTCCGCCGCTATTCATGCATTAGGCAACTTATTGACTTTCGAACTGAACCCGATCGATGTCGAACAGCCTGTCCTCTCCGCCGTAAAATCGCAGCCATAAAGCGCGCACACCCGCTGCGCCCGCGACTTTTGCCGAATAGTCCCGCCAGGTCTTGCCGTCACCGGCCGGAATCTCGACCCTGGCGACCACCGCCTTCCACGGGTAATCCAGACACATTTCGATAACCCCGCCTTCCGCGGCCGCAGCCCGCACCGTAACCCGCTTTGCGCCTTTGCCGAAATCGACGTACTTGAATACGGCGCGGTCTTCATTATGGATCTCTGCCAACGCTTCGTTATTTTCCGAAATCAATTGAATGCGCACATTGCCGTTCATGAGGCAGGCGCGCTCCGCCTCGATGGGAGCAAAAGCGTTCAGCGGACCGCCTACACCCTGAGAAGTCATCTCGACTTCATTGATGCTGCCGTCGGCGTTGAAAGTAATCGGTTCGATGCAGGCTTTGCGCATCATTTTAGAGTTGTGCGTCGCCCGATGATAAAGCACATACCAGTTTCCCTTGAATTCGACAATCGAGCCGTGATTGTTCCAATTGCCCGGATCGCAGTCGTCATTATCGATGATGACCCCGCCGTAGCGATACGGCCCCATCGGGGTGGATGCCGTCGCATAGCCGATGCAGGTCGGCTTTTGCGAGCGCCCCATGTGGGCATAGATAAAGTAATAGATGCCGTTCCGCTTGGTCAAAAAACCGCCTTCATGAAAATGGTGTTCCTTTTCCGTCAATACGCTGTCGCGAATTGTCGAGCGATCCAGTTCGATCATGTTCGGTTTAAGCTTTGCCATCTTGGCAGTAAACTGTCCCCACAGATAGTAGGCCTGACCGTCGTCGTCGATAAAAACCGACGGATCGATCTGGTTGTATCCATAGAGTTCGATTGGTTTGGCTTCGCGAAAAGGACCGGTCGGGGAAGTCGAAACGGCTACTCCTTCGCTGTGGCGAACGTCCGGCGTGCAGTAATAGAGAAAATAGAGGCTGTTCCGGGCCATACAATCCGGTGCATAGAGCGGCGCATCGGTCCAGGGAACCTGATCGTCTTTTCCGGCGGAGGCAAAGACGTTTTCCACAATTTTCCAATTTTGCAGATCTTCGGTGACCAAAACATGGTGCCGATTCGAGCAGTAATAAGTGGGACTTTCATCGAGGGAGCCGTACACGTATAGTTTCCCATCGTTCCAGACATGACCGGATGGATCGGCAAAATAGACGCCCGGCGGTACGATCGGATTTTGTGCCACAGCGACCGTCGCCAGAAAAGCGATTAAAAAGCATCTTTGTTTCATGCTTTTGTTCCTAATTTCAAGTTATTATTTAGAGTCAATGCCTAGGCAGGACGAAAACAGGTGCAAAATTTTGATTCAAAATAATGTTGTTTTACACAAGAGTCAAGCTTTTTACATTGGGCTCCAAAGCAAACAGATTTAATAAATTCCTCATGTTGAGAACGGAGGCATCATGATCTTTCGACCGGCAAAAACGATGGATGATCTCATCAAAGTCTTTATTGTGCGGGCGATCGTCTTTATCGGCGAGCAGCATTGCCCCTATGGTGAGGAAATCGACGAGTTCGAGCCCATATCGCTGCATTTTTTGGGGGAAATCGAGGGAGAACCGATCGCGGCGGCCCGCCTGCGCTTTCCAGGAAACTATGCCAAACTGGAGCGCATAGCCGTACGCCGTGAGTGGCGCGGCCGAGGTTACGGGCATGCGCTTGTGGACTATTTGATCGATCAGGCCGAGCAGCGCGGCTACAAAACATTAAAGATGCACGCCCAGGCGCATTTGGTCGACTTTTATGCCCGACACGGCTTTGTCCGCCAGGGTGAAATCTTTCAGGAAGCGGGTATCGATCATTATTTGATGGTTCGAATCAGGGACGCCGATTGAAAAATCCCTTGTGAATTATACTTAGGTCGAGTATATTGATAAAATTCAATCACCATTACAATTTTTTTGGAGTCATTGTATGAAACGATACTTTCTTCTTTTGGTCGCGGCAGCTCTTTTGACTGCAGGATGTTCGAAAAACGTTCCCAAGGCGCCGTATGCAAAAGGAACCGAGCCCTACAAATTTTTCCGTACTCTCTCCGATTCCCTCAAAATCACGCAGCTGAACCCCGACAAGCCGGTTTTGCTGGTTACAACCAAACAGTTCAAAATCTATTCCTACGACATCCTGCCGAGCATCTATGCCCGATTCAACCGCTACCGCAACAATATCGGCAGACTGCCGGTGGAACAATTCAAGAATTCGATAAAGGAAGCTGCCGAAGGCGAAGCAGAAAAACGGCTCTTGCTGGAGGAAGCCAAGAACAAAGGCATCGCCGCTTCCGACAGCGTCGTCAATGAAGAATTGGAGCAGATCTATTCCCGACGCGGCGGCAAAGAAAACTTTCAAAAATTCATCGAGCAGCAGGGATTGACGATCGAATATGTCGAACAAGATGTCCGCAATCAACTGACGATTCAAAAGTTCCTGGAAGAGGTGCTGGAGCCGCAGGTGCAGGTGACCGATGCCGACCTGCAGGAAGCCTACTCGCAGGACAAGTTGGCCACGGTCCGCCATATCCTTTTTCTGACTCAGGGTAAAAACGAAGCGGAAAAGGCCGAAATAAAAGCCAAAGCGGAGCAGGTCTTGGCGCGAGCCCGCTCGGGCGAGGACTTTGCCGCATTGGCCAAAGAGTTTTCTGAGGACCCGGGTTCAAAAGATAAAGGCGGTATCTATGAGCGCTTCCCGCGCGGACGCATGGTCAAGCCGTTCGAGGATGCCGCTTTCAATCTGCCGATCGGCAGTATCAGCGACCTGGTCGAGACGCCCTACGGCTATCACATCATCAAAGTCGAAAGTCGAGAGAAAGAAACTCTGCCGTTGGAAGAGGTCAGAGATCAGTTGACTCGTACTGTCGAGCGTACCAAACGCCGCGATATCTATAACCAATTTATCGAAGACCTCAAGAAAAAAGCTGAATTCAAAGTTGTCGAATTGAGCTGATGAGTTAATGGTCGGGCGCTGCCTGCATGCAGGCGGCGCCCCGGCGTCCTGCGGCAAGGTATGTACCCTTTCAAGGAATCGTATACCCCCACACTTTCGCCGGTCGACGTCGTCCTTATCTATCCGCCGGTCTCCAAGCCCTCCGAACCGCCGGCCGGAGTCGCCAGACTCAAAGGAGCTTTGCAGGCGCATGGTATTTCATGCCGTATCATCGACGCCAATCTGGGCGGCTTGGAGTTTCTGCTTTCCGAAAGCTTTGAGCCGCAAAACGTCGCCGAGGCCGTTGCACTACATCGGCGTCACCTCAATCGCCGCCTGATCGCCTCCCTCTCGACCTTTAAACGTTTCGATCGCTACAAAGCAAGCGTTTTGGAACTCAATCGGCACCTCGCCGCCGTCGCAAGTCGCAAAAATGCGTTCATTTCCCTGACTGATTTTGGTCTAACCGGCCTTTCCCCCCATAAAAGCAACGATCTGCTGGCTGCCGCCGAAAAGCCGCAGCTTTCTCCCTTTTACGACTATTATGCTGCCGAATTGATCCCGACTATCGACCGACTCGCGCCCAAGCTCATCGGCGTTTCCATCGTTTATCTTAGCCAGGCGCTCCCGGCGTTTGCTCTCTTGGGGCTCCTGCGTCGACATTTTTTCGGCGTGAAACTGGTGATCGGCGGCGGACTTGTGACTTCCTGGCTGAGTCGACCGAATTGGCGCGACCCCTTTGTCGGCCTCATCGACCGCTGCATTGCCGGTGAAGGAGAAGCGCCCTTGCTGCAGGAAATGGGCTGTACGGAAACTCGCACGCCTTTCGGCCTGCCAGATTACAACGATACTCCGCCGCAAAACTATTTTTCGCCGCTGCCTGTCATACCCTACAATACTTCTGCCGGTTGCTGGTGGCGTCGTTGCCGCTTTTGTCCGGAGACCGCCGAACAATCCGTTTATCGCGCCATTCCTTCTGATCAGGCTTTGCGCGAGCTGCAGGCACTCGCCGGAGTAAAGGCCGGACTTTATCACCTGCTTGACAATGCCGTGCCGCCGGCGCTGCTGCGGCGATTGGCCGAGGAACCGCTTCCCGCTCCTTGGTATGGTTACGTTCGCTTTTCAGAAGAGCTGGCGGATCAAGAGTTTGTCCATCGCCTTCGTGATAACGGGTGCGTCATGCTCCAACTCGGCCTCGAGTCAGGCGATCAGGCCGTGCTGGACGCCATGGAAAAGGGCATTGATCTGCGCATTGCCGGCGCCGCGCTGCGTTGTCTCAAAAAAGCCGGCATCGGCGCCTATGTTTATCTACTTTTCGGCACCCCCTGGGAGAACCAGGAATCGGCGCGGAAAACCCTTCACTTTGTCGCCGAACATGCTGAAAGCATTTGCGGTCTCAATGCGGCGATTTTCAACATGCCCAGTCACAGCACCGCTGCCGGCGACTATGCCGTGCGTTCGTTCTCTGAGGGCGATCTTTCGCTGTACACAGACTTTGAACATCCGTGCGGATGGAAACGAGCAGCGGTTCGTCGGTTTCTGCAGGATGAATTTCGCTCCCACCCGGCCGTTCGGCGCATCGTGAACGCGGTTCCCCCTGCCTTTACTTCGAACCATGCGCCGTTTTTTCATCCTTCCTTCCATAAAGTGAGGAGCCATGCGCATTCCACTGTTTTATGACAAAACCACAATCGAAATTAATGTGCCGGATGACGCAACGGTGCTGCGCACGACCTATCCGCCGCCCTCGGTAACGGCCGCCGACCTGGTGCTGCAGGCCTGCGAGCAGCCTATTGCCGGACCGTCGTTGTCGGAGGCTCTTGCCCGACGCAGAAAGGGCGAGGTCGTCATTGTGGTATCGGACGTTACCCGACCGATCCCCTATTCATCCTTTCTGCCGCAGCTTTTTGAGAGGTTGCACGAACAGGGCATCTCAAGGGCAGAAATCTGCCTTCTCATCGCTGCGGGCATGCATCGTCCCAGCACCGCCGAAGAAAGATCGGCGATGTTCGGCGAGGATATCGTACGCAACTATCGCATCGTCGATCACGATGCCTCAGCGGATGAGCTGGAACTGTTGCCGGTCAAGAGCCGCTCCGGTGCGCCGATCCGACTCAACCGTCGTTTCGTGCAGGCGGGATTTCGCTTGATCACCGGTCTGGTCGAACCGCACTACATGGCCGGTTTTTCCGGCGGCCGCAAAGCAGTATGCCCAGGGCTGGCCTCGTTGGAAACGCTGCAGCGCTTTCACGGCTATGCGATGCTCGCCGACCCGCACAGCACCGCTTCCCGACTCGACGACAATCCCTGTCATCTCGAAGCTCTGTCGGTCGCACAGGCGGCAGGCGTCGATTTTTCCATCAATGTCGTACTCAATGAAAAACGCAGGGTTGTTGCCGCTTTTGCCGGAGAACTCGACGCCGCCCATCGCCAAGCCTGCCGCTTCGTCGAAACTCATGCCGCGCCGAGGGTAAAAGAACACGATGTTGTGGTTACCTGCAGCGCCGGTTATCCGCTCGATACCACCTTTTATCAGTGCACCAAGAGTTTTGTCTGCGCCCTGCCGGCCGTCAAGCCGCAAGGCGTCGTTCTTACCGTCGGCGGCTGCCGCGAAGGCATCGGCAGCCGTGAATATCAGGAAATCCTTTTCCGCTACGCCGACGACTGGCGGCAGTTTTTGTCCGACATTGCCGCGACCGATCGGGTGATCAAAGACCAATGGCAGCACCAGATGCACACACGCGCCTTGGCTAAAATCGGCCGCGAAAACATCGTATTCTTTACTGACGCTCTACCGCAGAAGGTTCTCGAAAAGCTTTCCGTTAACGGACGCGCGGTGACGAACCTCCCCGCAGCCTTGCAGGCCGAGATCGACCGGCTGGCGGCTGAGAAACGATCGCTCTGCGTCATTCCCGAGGGACCCTACTGTACCCCCGTACCGGCTGTTTGAGAGGATAGTGCCGAATGGGCAGCATACGCAAAAAGCCGCTGATCCTCTCACCCGCAGGTTCGTGGGAAAGCTTGCGGGCTGCCGTGCAGGCCGGCGCCGATGCCGTCTATTTCGGCGTCGGCAGGCTGAACATGCGCGCCCGCGCGGCAAAATCCTTTGCCGTGCAGGATCTGCCTGCCGTTGCTGATTATTGCCGGCGCAACAACGTGCAAAGCTGCCTGGCGCTCAATGTCATCCTCTACGATGAAGAGCTGGAGGAAGTGAGGCGGATTTGCCGGGCAGCCAAAGAGGCGGGCATTTCCGCCGTCATCGCCACGGACATTGCCGCCGTTACTGCAGCGCGCGAACTCGATCTCTCCGTGCATCTGTCGACTCAGGCGAATATTTCCAACTTGGCGGCGGTTAAATTCTTTGCGCAATATGCGGACGTTATGGTCTTGGCGCGCGAGCTGACACTCGAGCAGATTCAGCGAATCATCGCTGAAATCGAACGGCAGGAGATACGCGGGCCGCGGGGCGATCTGGTCGCCGTCGAATTGTTTGTGCACGGCGCCATGTGCATTTCGGTCTCCGGCTTGTGCGGCATGAGTTTGGCGACCAGCGGTCATTCCGCCAATCGCGGCGAATGCCTGCAGCCCTGTCGGCGCAGCTACCGCGTCATCGATGAGGACAACGGCCGCGAGCTGGTTATCAGCAATCGCTACGTCATGTCGCCCAGCGACTTGTGCATGATCGGCGATCTCGACAAACTGATCGATGCCGGTGTGCGCATTTTTAAAATCGAAGGCCGCGGCCGCTCCGCAGAATACGTCTATCATACCACGCGTGCCTATCGCGAGGCCGTCGACGCCGTAATTGCCGGAACCTATACCGCGGACAAGATCGCCGCTTGGACCGCCGAACTGGCGACCGTTTACAATCGCGGTTTTTGGCACGGAGGCTATTATTTGGGCCGCAAAGAAGGCAGATGGTCAGGCCGGTACGGATCTGCGGCTATGGAACAGAGAGTCTATTTGGGTTATGTGGTCAACTATTTTGCCAAGCCGCGGGTCGGGCAGTTTGCCATCGAAAACGGCGAACTGCGGCTGGGCGACAAAATCGCCGTCATCGGGCCGACGACGGGATACCAGGAGCGCATTGTTCGCGAGTTGTATGTGAACGAGCGGCCGGCCGAGCGCGCCGGAAAAGGAGACGATGTCACGCTGCCTTTCGACGTCAAGCTGCGGTGGAACGACAAGCTGTATGCGCTCAGACCGCGAACGGATTGGCAGTCTGAACCATAAAATAAGGTAAAATGCTTATGAGCAGGTTAACCATCATTCGGCGTAAGAGCTTTATTTCTCTCTTGATTCTTCCGCTGCTCTTTTCCTGCGCCCGCGATTTTTCGCCTACGGCGGAATCGCAATTGGTGTATCGCGTTTCTTTAGCCGTCGAAGATCCGCAGGGCAAACGAAAAGGCAACTATGAACTTGCGGCTCACCACAGCCGGTATGATTTTCTTCTAGAATGCGCCTTTGACCGCCCCTGCTGGAAGGAAATCGCCGATGCCAAGGATCTGCCGTCAAATGAAGCCTGGCTAAAGCTGACGACCTGGGAGTTCGATCGTTACGATTATGACTTGATTGTGCTTGCGGTGCCGGACCCATCGCATTTCATCCGCCTGCTCGGCAATACCTGGAAGGATGGTAAACGCCTCCTCGAATTCGGGGTTTACCGCAACGAAAAGGCAGGGGCGGTGCCGATGGTGGTTGTCGCGGAGAATTTTCTTTTTCGGTATTAGAATCAACGGAGCGAAAGGAAAGAGATCGACTATGAAAATGGATAGGCGTTGGTTGGCTCTGAGTTTGATTTGCCTCTCGATAGTTGGGTGCGGCAAAAAATCGCCGATTCCGGTGGAAAAATTCGGCAAACTGCCCGACGGCCGGACGGTTAAGGTCTATACTCTCAAAAATGCCAACGGCATGACGGCCAAGGTGATGGACTATGGCGCCACGCTCATTTCGCTAAAGGTCGCCGATAACATGGGGCAGTTTTCCGAAGTTACCCTCGGATTTGATTCTTTGGCCGGTTACCTCCGACATCCTCGTTTCGGCTCGATCGTCGGCCGTTACGGCAACCGCATTGCTAAAGGCAAGTTCACCCTCAACGGCAAAGAGTACACTCTGGCAGTGAACAACGGCCCCAACCATCTGCACGGCGGAAAAGAAGGATTTGATAAGAAAATTTGGAAAGCCGAGCCGTTCATCGGCAAGGAAGGCGAAGCGGTCGCCTTTACCTATATCAGCGCCGACGGCGAAGAGGGTTATCCCGGCAGGTTAACGGTCAAGGTAACCTATACCGTGCGTGCCGACAACTGCCTCAAGATCGACTATGAGGCAACGACCACCAAACCGACGGTGCTCAACCTGACGAACCACACTTATTTCAACCTCAAGGATGCGGGAAAAAGCGACGTACTCGGTCATTTCATTAAAATCAATGCATCGCGCTATACGCCGATCGACGAGAACAAGATTCCTACCGGCGAACTGGCGCCCGTTGAGGGAACGCCGTTCGACTTTCGCAAGCCGCAGGCCATCGGCGCGCATATCAACGACGATCATCCCCAGCTGAAATACGCGGGCGGCTATGATCACAACTGGGTTCTCGACGAAGGCAGCACCTTCAAACACGTGGCCACGGTCTTTGAACCGACCAGCGGCCGCGTCATGAATGTGATTACGACCGAACCCGGCGTGCAGTTTTACACCGGCAATTTCATGAACGGGTTTGCAGGAAGGGACGGCGCGGTCTATCAACCGTTCCACGGCTTTTGCCTTGAAACGCAACATTTCCCCGACTCGCCGAATCACCCCAACTTTCCCTCGACCGTCCTCAATCCTGAAGAAGTTTTTCGGTCCTCTACGCTTTATAAATTTTCCGTCGCCGGCGTCTCCTTTGAAGTTAAAAATATCTTTTTCTAAGGGGGAGTTGGACAGATGGATAAAGTCATCTTGGCAATCGACGAGGGAACGACAGGAGTAACCACGCTGCTCATCGACCGCAAAGGAGAAATTGTCGGCCGCGGATACAGCGAATTTCCCCAGATCTATCCTCGGCCAGGCTGGGTGGAACACGATGCGGAGGCAATCTGGCAGACCACGCGCCGTGTGATCTCCGAAGCGATGAGAAACGGTCGCATTGAGCCGCATCGCATCGCCGGAATCGGCATCACCAACCAACGCGAGACGACGGTGATTTGGGACCGCAGCACGGGGAAGCCGATCTATAACGCCATCGTCTGGCAATGCCGTCGTACCGCGGATCAATGCGCCGAGCTGCGCGCTCGCGGCCTCGAAGCGCACATTCACGCCAAAACCGGACTTGTTCTTGATCCCTATTTTTCCGCTACTAAAATCGCCTGGATTCTCGACCACGTGCCGAACGCCCGCCCGCGCGCCGAGTCGGGCGAGCTTCTCTTCGGCACCATCGATACCTGGCTGCTGTGGAAGCTGACCGACGGCGCCGTATATGCAACGGATCATACCAATGCCTCGCGGACGCTTTTGTACAATATCCATAATAAACAATGGGACGATGAGCTGCTGCAGATCTTTCACGTGCCGCGCGCGATGCTGCCGCGCATCGAAACGTCGAGCGGGGTTTTCGGTTTTACCTCGACCAACGGCGATTTTGGTCGCGAAATCCCCATTGCTGGAATTGCAGGCGACCAACAGGCGGCGCTCTACGGTCAAGGTTGTACACGCGCCGGAACGATCAAGAATACCTACGGCACCGGCTGCTTTATTATGATGAACACCGGCGACAAATTGGTCGATTCGCGCAGCGGACTCTTGACGACCATCGCCTGCGATGAGCTCGGTCGACCCAACTATGCCTTAGAAGGATCGGTCTTTATCGCCGGCGCGGCGATCCAGTGGTTGCGGGACGAGCTGAAGCTGATCGAAAAGGCATCCGACAGCGAAGCGGCGGCGCGCGCCGTTCCCGACACCAACGGCGTCTATTTGGTGCCTGCGTTTGTCGGATTAGGTGCGCCGCATTGGGATATGGAGGCGCGCGGCGTCATTGTCGGACTGACGCGCGGCGCCAAACGCGAGCACCTTATCCGCGCCGCACTGGAGGCGATCGCCTATCAGAGCTGCGACGTCATCGAGGCCATGCGCCAAGACGCCGACCTGCCGATCAACGAACTGCGCGTGGACGGCGGTGCGGCGCAGAACGACTTTCTCATGCAGTTTCAGGCCGATCTGCTCGACCTGCCGATCCGGCGCCCCAGACAGATCGAATCGACGGCATTGGGCGCCGCTTATTTGGCCGGACTCGCCGTCAAGTTTTGGGAAACCCCCGATCAGATCGAAGAACAAAGTCATGACGATCGCGTTTTTTCACCGGCCATGAGTCGTGAAAAGCGCGAGGCGCTGCTCGCCGGTTGGCGCCGCGCCGTTAAAACCTGTCGGTATCGTCCGGATTAACAGAAAGGAAACTTGCCATGACCTTCCGCTTTGTCGTCTTTATTGCGACAGCTTTGACCTTGACGGTTCCGCTTTTGGGCCGCGAGGTACGCATCGAGCATCAACGGGGATACCTGAGCGCCGAATTCATTTTTCCGCCCTACGGTCCCCCTACACCCATGTGTCATGCTGCTACGCTGGTGGAAACCCGCGAGGGCATCCTTGCCGCCTGGTACGGCGGCAGCGCAGAAGGAGCCGAGGATGTCGGCATCTGGTCTGCGCGTCTGACGGCTTCCGGATGGAGTGAACCGACTTTGATTGCCGAGGGCATTACCGAAAGCGGGCGCGTTGCCTGTTGGAATCCGGTGCTCTTTCAGCCCAGACAGGGACCGCTGCTGTTGTTCTACAAGATCGGCTCCTCGCCCAGCGACTGGCGCGCAGTGCTCAAGACATCAACCGACGAGGGTTTTACTTGGAGCGAAGCCGTACCGTTGCCGGAGGGTGTGTTGGGACCGATCAAGAATAAGCCGATGGAACTTGCGGACGGCACCCTCCTTTGCGGCTCCAGCCGCGAAAAAAACGGTTGGGAAGTGGTCATGCACTTGACTTCCGATCTCAAAAAGTGGCGCACGGTCGGCCCGCTGCCGAAACCGAAGAGTTGGCAGGTCATTCAACCCACGCTGCTGCGCTACAAAGACGGCAGCATTCATGCTCTATGCCGCAGTAAGCAGGGATTCATCGTCGATTCCTTTTCCAAAGACGGCGGCTTAACGTGGAGCTACATGGAGCGAACGAAATTCCCCAATCCCAACTCGGCCATCGACGGCATCGATCTCAAAGACGGTCGGCATCTTTTGGTCTACAATGCCGACAAGCAGCGTCGTACGCCTTTGATTG
Source organism: Candidatus Zhuqueibacterota bacterium (assembly GCA_034506455.1). GTDB lineage: Bacteria > Zhuqueibacterota > Zhuqueibacteria > Residuimicrobiales > Krinioviventaceae > Fontimicrobium_A. The sequence goes on from JAPDPN010000065.1 coordinate 12,939, forward strand.
TTGCGATTGGTAATAAGCGCGGTACTGCATGGAAAAAGGTTCTTCGTCTGGAGGAAGCGCCGGGCGAGTATTCCTATCCGGCCGTCATCCAAAGCCGCGACGGCCTGGTGCACATTCTCTATACCTGGAACCGCCAGAGCATCAAACATGTCGTCATCGATCCGAACAGGCTGTAGGCTGAAAAATAGTGGAGAATAAAAAAAGGCGCTTTGAATGAAGCGCCTTTTTTATCCGCAGCGATTTACTTTTTTGCCTTCAACAGCCGTACCATGATGATGCCGTCGGTTTTTCGCAGAGATTCCAGGTCGGCCTCTTCGATGTCGGCGTCGATGTCGATGATGTTGTAGGCGTAATCGCCCTTATGCCGATTGATCATATTGGCGATGTTGATGTTCTTTTCGGCAAACAGCGCCGTCATTTTGCCCATCATCGTCGGTACGTTTCGGTTGATAATGATCACTCTCGCTTTGCTCGTAAAAGGCAGCTCGCAATCCGGGAAATTGACGCAATTGCGGAGGTTGCCCATCTCGAGAAAGTCCTTCACCTGCTGTGCGGCCATGATGGCGCAGTTTTCCTCCGATTCCGGCGTGGAGGCGCCGAGGTGCGGAATGGCGATCACGCCTTCCATCTGCAGCAGTTCCTCATCCGGAAAATCGGTCACATAGCAGGCTATAATGCCGTCGGCGATGGCCTGCTTCAGATCGCTGTTGTTGACCAAGCCGTTGCGTGCAAAGTTGAGCAGACGCGCACCCTTTTTCATGACCGCAAATTTATCTTTGTTGATCATGCCTTTGGTATCGTTGGTCAACGGTACATGGATCGAGACATAATCGGAACGGGCCAGCAAGTCATCCAAGGAAAGGGCCTTTTCGACGGCGCGCGAAAGTCCCCAAGCGCGATCGACGGAAATAAAGGGATCATAGCCGAGCACCCGCATGCCCAATGCCACCGCGTCGTTGGCTACCAGCACGCCGATGGCGCCCAAACCGATCACGCCGAGGGTTTTGCCTTTGATTTCCGGACCTTCGAACTGCGCCTTGCCTTTTTCCACCAGATTGGGCACTTGATCCCCCTGACCGATCAGAGTTTTTGCCCAGTTGATGCCTTCGACCACTTTGCGGGAGGAGATCAGCATGCCGCAGATCACCAGCTCCTTGACGCCGTTGGCATTGGCGCCCGGAGTGTTAAAGACGACGATGCCGCGTTCGGTGCAGCGGTCAATGGGAATGTTGTTGACGCCGGCGCCGGCGCGCGCCACCGCCTTTAATGACTGCGGCAGTTCCATGTCCAGCATGTTGAAACTGCGCACGATGATCGCGTCGGGATTGGCAATTTCCGAAGAAATCTCATAGTCGGCGCGCGGCAGAACTTCCAGACCCAGTGGAGAAATCTTATTCAGCGTTTTGATCTTGAACATGGCGCGTCTCCCTATTGTTTGTTGGCAAGTTCGAACTTTTTCATGAATTCGACGAGCTTTTTCACACCCTCGACCGGCATGGCGTTATAAATGCTGGCGCGCATGCCGCCGACCGAGCGGTGTCCTTTCAGCGTCACCAAACCTTCGGCCGCCGCTTCTTTGATGAATTTTTCGTCGAGCTCGTCGCTGCCGGTCAAAAACGGCACATTCATAATCGAACGGTCTTTTTTGGCTACCGGCGACTTGAACAGGTCGGACTGATCGAGAAAATCGTAGAGAATCTTTGCCTTTTCTTCATTAATGGCCTGAATTGCGGGCACACCTCCCAGTCCTTTGAGCCATTCGAATACCAGCTTGGAAATATAGATGGCGTAGCAGGGCGGCGTGTTATAGAGCGAGGACTCTTCCGCCATAGGTTTCCAATCAAGCATGGTGGGGGTAATGTCGCGCGCCTTGCCGACCAAATCCTTGCGCACGATGACGATGGTGACGCCCGCCGGTCCAATGTTCTTTTGCGCACCGGCAAAGATGACGCCGAACTTGGTCACATCGACGACTTCGGAGAGAATGTTCGAAGACATGTCGGCCACCAACGGCACATTGCCCGTATCGGGGAGCTTGGTGTAGCGTGTCCCCTCGATGGTATTGTTGGTCACAATGTAAAAATAATCGGCATTCGGGGTGAATTTCGCCGGATCCAAATCCGGAATGTAACTGAAATTCTTGTCCTCGGAGGAAGCAACGATATTGACTTTACCGTACTTTTTCACCTCGCTGATGGCTTTTTTCGACCAGGCGCCGGTATGCACGTAGTCGGCTACTCCGCTTCCGTTGAGCAGGTTCAGCGGCACGGCGGCAAATTGGGTCGAAGCGCCGCCCTGAAGAAAGAGCACATAATAGGAGTCGGGAATATTCATCAGCTCGCGGAGAAGAACCTCGGCCTCCTTATGAATGGCCTCATAAGTCTTGCCGCGATGGCTCATCTCCATGACCGACATGCCGGTTCCTTTGTAATCGAGCATTTCCTCGGCTGCTTTTTTTAGAACGGGCTCCGGCAGCATAGCCGGTCCGGCGGAAAAGTTGTACACCCTTGCCATAACGCACTCCTTTCGATGTGAAGTTAGAGTTTTGTATTCAGAGTAATTAAAGCCGACAACATGTTCAATTCATCGGTCAAGCAGAGATTGGTCAAAAAAACCTCGGGCCGCGCCGCCTTGATGACGGCAGGCGTCATGTTGAGCAGACCGCAGACGCCGCCTTCCACCAACAAATCGGCGACCTTTTGCGCTGCCGACGGCGGCACCGTAATCACCGCCAACTCGATTCGCAACCGGCGCACGACCTCAGGGATTTGATAGGCCGGAAACAAAGGAACCGAACTTTTCAGCGTCTCGATCTTGTTAATGTTCGAGTCAAAACCTGCCGCCATGACGAAAGCGCCCGGATGCCGCTGTGCATGATCGAGAATCGCCCGGCCCAAATCCCCCAAACCGACCACGCATGCAGCCCGCCTGCGCGCTAAGCCGAGCTTCTCGCCGATTGCCTGCTTGAGACGCGCTACTTCGTACCCTGCGCCCCAATTGCCGACCTCGCCGATGTAGCTGATGTCTTTGCGCAGGTTGTGCGAATTCATCGACAGCCGCTCCCCCAACTGCGTCGAAGAGACCGTGACGCATCCCTCCGCCTGCAGTTCTTCGAGCAGCCGATAGACCAAACATAATCGAGCCACTGCAGGCTTGGGAATTTCTAATTGTTCTATTTTTCTCTCTTCAGCCAATTTATAACTGTAATTTTGCTCTTTTTTTCACAAAATAGGATACTCTTGTTAAATATGCAAGCTTTTTTTTGCATTATCGCATTCATATTAAAATTAATTGCGTCGTGACTGTTATTTTTTTCACAACACAAACCAAATAATATGAATTGCTTTTACCGTCACAGTCTGTTAAATTTAATAAAATATAATGGAGGAATGATTATGAACAGACATCTGCTTGTCTTTTTGTTATTGCCTTCGATCATTCCGGCAGCAGAGTATAACATCCTTGATTTCGGCGCCGTAGGGGATGGCACGACCGTTAACACTGCCGCCGTGCAGCGTGCCATCGATGCCGCTTCGCTTGCCGGCGGCCGCGTCGTTATTCCTCCCGGAGTTTTCGTTTCCGGTTCGCTGCAGTTAAAGAGCAACGTAGAGCTTTATTTGGAAGCCGGTGCTGTCTTGAAAGGCAGTAATAGAGTCGAGGACTATCAACTAGAGGGCCGCAAACGCGGGTTGATTTTCGCCTACGAGGCGCTCAATATTACGCTCAGCGGCCAAGGCATCATCGACGGCAACGGGACCTGCTTTTTCGACCCGAATCGTCCGCATTGGGGGCCGGATTTCGACCGGCGCTTTACCCGCCAGGGCGAAAAGTATATGGAT
>JAPDPN010000066.1:0-13864 GCA_034506455.1 Candidatus Zhuqueibacterota bacterium
CCGCCGGCCGCCAATCCGGTATCACGAACCTCTTGTTCGGAAAAACGGACTGCCAATCCGCCGGCCGTCACCAGCACAATTTCGTCTTCGCCGCTCGTTTCCACAACGCCCGCCACTCGTTCCCCTTCTTTGAGCGAAATGACCGACAAACCGCCCTCCTTGGGTTTAGAAAGCGAAGCCAGTTGAACTCTCTTGACTTGACCGTCTCGGCAGGCCAAAAACACGAATTTTCCCTCTTCGAATTTGGTTTCGATCACCCCGATGATCTTTTCGTCATTTTGCAGCGAGAAAAGACGCGCTAACGGCGTACCGTTGCCTTCGGGGGAAACCATCGGGATAAAGCTGGTGCGCAGAGGATAGCAATTGCCCAAATCCGTAAAGAACAAAAGGTGCCGACTGTTGGTCGAGACAAAGATTCTTTCAATAAAATCCTTGTTTCCCTGCGCCTTTAAAGCTTCCTGCTCATGCAGATAATCCGCTTGGGACCAACGCCGTATCCAATTGTCGTGAGTAAGGGTAATGATGAATTCTTCTTCCTGCATCAATTCCTTGATGCTTTTACCTACTTGGGATTTGCCAATAATCTGCGTCCGTCTGGGGTCGCCGAATTTTTTCTTTAGTTCGATCAGTTCTTCCTTGACGACCTGCATGCGCAGTGCTCTGCTGGCCAAAATAGCCTTTAAACGCTCGATAAGTTGAATGATCTCGCGATATTCCTGCTCGATCTTTTGTCGCTCCAAACCGGTAAGCCGCTGCAGCCGCATATCCAGAATGGCCTGCGCCTGAATTTCCGAAAGCTTGAAACGCTTCATCAGATTGGTGCGCGCCGTATCCACCGTCTTGGACTTTTTAATGATTGCAATTACTTCATCGATGTTGTCCAGCGCTATGATGTATCCTTCCAGGATATGGGCGCGGCGTTCGGCTTTGTCCAGTTCAAAACGGCTGCGGCGCAGAACGACGTCATGGCGAAAGCGAATGAACTCGGTCAGCATGTCCTTCATGGAAAGGACCTTGGGCTGACCGTCCACCAAAGCCAGAAGAATGACGCCGAACGTGCTTTCCATCTGAGTGTGGGCATAGAGGGCCTTGAGGATCTTTTCGGCAGAGACGTCTTTGCGCAATTCAAACACGATGCGCATACCTTCTCGGTCCGATTCGTCGCGTACTTCTGAAATGCCGTCAAGTTTCTTCTCGCGGACCAGCTCCGCCACCCGTTCCAAAAGTGCGGCTTTGTTGACTTGGTAGGGGATTTCAGTGACGACAATCCGCTCACGGCCGCCGCGCATGTCTTCGAAATGCGCCTTGGCTCGAACGATGAGCTTGCCTCGACCAGTTTTGAAATATTCGTCGATCTCCTCGTCGCCGAAAATCATGGCGCCGGTGGGAAAGTCCGGCCCCTGAATGTACTTGCGCAGGGCTTCAGGCTTGAGATTCGGTTGATCGATCAGCGCGACCAGCGCGTCGACCACCTCATCGAGGTTGTGCGGGGGAATATTGGTCGCCATACCCACGGCAATACCGGACGAGCCATTGACCACCAGCGTCGGCAGCAGCGAAGGCAGGACCGAGGGCTCCTGCAGCGTATCGTCGAAATTGGGAACGAAATCGACAGTGTCTTTGTCGATATCGCGCAGCACCTCTTCGGCAATAGGAGCGAGCCGAGCTTCGGTATAGCGCATCGCTGCCGGCGAATCGCCGTCTATGGAGCCAAAGTTTCCCTGGCCGTCCACCAGAGGATAACGCAGGGAAAAGTCCTGTACCATGCGCGCCATGGCGTCATAAATGGCGCTGTCGCCGTGAGGATGGTATTTTCCCAGCACCTCGCCGACGATACGGGCGCTCTTTTTATAGGCGGCCGTCGGCCGCAGTCCCAGTTCCAACATGCCGTAAAGCACCCGACGATGCACGGGTTTGAGGCCGTCGCGCACGTCGGGAAGAGCCCGCGCCACGATGACCGACATCGAATAGTCGATGTAAGAGTTCTTTAGCTCCTCTTCGATTAAAACCGGAATGATCTTTTCATTGACCTGTTCCATGATGTTCCTGCATTGTATGCGTTTCGGACCGGCTTGGCAAAACCGTGGAGGTTAACGGCAAAAGTCGAAGGTTAAATGTCCAAGTTGCGCACGTATTTGGCGTTCTCTTCGATAAACTGTCGGCGCGGCTCCACCTTGTCGCCCATCAGTTTGGAAAAAAGAATGTCGGCCTCAAAAGCTTCATCGATGGTCACCTGCAGCATGGTACGATTGAGCGGGTCCATCGTTGTGCGCCACAGTTGCTCGGGATTCATTTCACCCAAGCCTTTGTAGCGCTGGATTTCAATCTTTTCCTGACCGTTTTTGTTCAGTTTCTTGAGCAGCTCCTCTTTTTCATCGTCATCGTAGAGATAGTACTCATCTTTACCGTGCTTAACGCGATAGAGCGGTGGCTGGGCAATAAAGAGCCGTCCTTTTTCGATGATTTCCCGCATGTGGCGGAAAAAGAAAGTCAACAGCAGGGTACGAATGTGGTGGCCGTCGACGTCGGCGTCGGTCATGATGATGATTTTGCCGTAGCGCAATTTTTCGATGTCGAAATCGGCGCTGCCGATGCCGGTACCCAGAGCAGAGACGATCGTGCGGATCTCTTCATTGCCGAGCATTTTGTCGATGCGCGCTTTTTCGACGTTGAGAATTTTTCCGCGCAGGGGCAGGATGGCCTGAAAGCGACGGTCGCGTCCCTGCTTGGCGCTGCCGCCGGCTGAATCACCCTCGACGATGAACAGCTCGGTTCGTTCCGCTTCCCGCAGCGAGCAGTCCGCCAGCTTGCCCGGAAGACCTTCGCTTTCCAAAGCGCTTTTGCGCCGGGTGAGCTCCTTGGCTTTGCGCGCTGCTTCACGGGCATGCGCCGCCTGCCGGCACTTTTCGATGATGCGTCTCGCCTGCGCCGAATTGTTTTCCAGCTCGCGCATCAGCCGCTCGTTGACGATTGACTCGACGATACCCCGCACCTCGCTGTTGCCCAAACGTGTCTTGGTTTGACCTTCGAACTGCGGCTCCGCCACTTTCACGCTGACGACGGCGGTCAAACCCTCGCGCACATCGTCGCCCGTAAGCGGAGGATCGTCGCTCTTTAGCAGTTTGTTCTTAAGAGCAAAGCTGTTCAATGTGCGCGTAAGCGCCGTTTTGAAGCCGATCAGATGCGTGCCGCCTTCCACCGTGTGAATGTTGTTGACGTAAGAATAGGTGTTTTCAACGTAACTGTCGGTATAGTTGATGGCGATCTCGACGGCAACGCCTTCCCGTTCGTCGGAAAAATAGATCGGCTTGCGCAGCAGCGAGTCGCGATTTTGGTCGAGATATTCGACGAACGCCGCCAGCCCGCCTTTATAGCGAAAGACCTCTTCTCTGCCTGTTGCCTCTTCCCGAATGGAGATCTTGAGGTCCTTGTTCAAAAAGGCAAGCTCGCGCAGGCGCTCCGATAAAAGCTCGAAACTGAATTTGCGCTTTTTAAAGATCTCGCCGTCGGGCAAAAAACCGACTTTGGTACCGGTCGATTTCCGGCGGCCGACGACGCGGACCGGTGTGGTCGGCTCGCCGCGCGAGTACTCCTGACGCCACACCTTGCCGTCCCGCGCCACTTCCACCCATAGCCATTCGGAAAGCGCATTGACGACCGAAACGCCGACGCCGTGCAGTCCGCCGGACACTTTGTAGGCTTTTTTGTCGAACTTGCCGCCTGAATGGAGAACCGTCATGACGATTTCCAGCGCCGACTTGCCGTACTCCGGATGTTCGTCAACCGGTATACCGCGTCCGTTGTCTTCGATAATAATGCTGCCGTCGCGGCACATCACGACTTCGATTTCCGTGCAAAAACCGGCCAGCGCCTCATCGATGCTGTTGTCGACGACTTCGTATACAAGATGATGCAGTCCGCGTACCGAAACATCGCCGATGTACATGGCCGGCCTCTTGCGCACGGCATCCAGTCCCTTGAGAACCTGGATTTGACTGGCATCATAGCTTTCTGCAGGTGGAGTGTTCTGATTCATATTCTTCTTTCAGAAAAATCGAATGTCCTTAATCACGCCCTCGCCGAGCTTTTCGGCAATCTTTTGCAGAATCAGAGCCTTTTGAAAAAGCAGCTCAGTCCGCCAAGTCATTCCTGCAACTTTGACGTAGAGAATTCCGTTATCGACACGATCTGCTTGAGCGATGCGCGTCAGCGTCGGCCCGACGATTTGCGGCCAAATCTCCAGCACGCGCATCTGATCGACCTTTTTTTCAAAACCGAGCTCGCGAAACAGCGACTCGATCGCCTCGCCGAGAGATTTGGGATCACGCCCCATCGTCGGCCCTCACTTGACCGTTTTCGATGCGATAGGCGGCATGTTCCTTATAAAGGCCGCTCTGCCGAGCCCATAGAAAATCCAGACTTGTACCGGTAATGAAAATCTGAGCCGGCGCGTCGAACAAGGCGAGCGCTGCGGCGCTTCGCTCGTGATCCAATTCGGAAAAGAGATCGTCGAGCAAAACAATCGGGCTCGTTTGAGTTCGATTGCGTAAAATCTCCACTTCCGCTGCCTTGAGACTTATTAAAGCGCTTTTGTGCTCCCCGGCAGAACCGAACTTGCGGAGCTCGACCTCGTCGATCCAAAAGACGAAATCATCGCGGTGCGGCCCAACAAGGGAAACTCCGCGGCGAATTTCCGCCGGTCGAAGCCTTTCCAGGTCGCGACGAAAAGCCTCCTCCGGTGCCTTTTCATCATATTCAACATTCGGCTGATAGAGGATGCGCAACGTCATGCGATTTCCGCTTATGCGTCGGTAGCAGGACTCCAGTACCGGATTCAGCTCATCGACCAGCTGTCTGCGCGCCCGCATCACTCGTACGCCAAACTGAATCAGCTGCTCGTCCCAAATTTCCAGCTGCTCGTGCACACCGCGACGCCCGGCTTGAACAGCCGAAAGCACGCTGTTCCGCTGACGCAGAACATGATCGTACTGCTTGAGATCTTCAAGGCCGCTTCGTGAGGTCTGCGAAAGCAGCACATTGAAAAATCGCCGCCTTTGCTGCGGGCTGCCTACGGTAATTTCCCGATCGCCTTCCCACAGGCAGGCGGCCGGAAACTCGCCGGTCAATGCGGAATAGCGCTGCAGTCGTTTTTCATCCACGCTGATCTGCTTGCCGGAAGACTTTTCATATAGAACCGCAACCCGCCGCACGATTGACTTTTCATTCTGAAAAAATCCCTCGATGAAATATCCCGTCCCGCCGAACGGAACGATCTCCTCATCTTCATGCGTACGGAAACTCTTGGCCAGGCAAAGAAGATGAACGGCTTCGATCAGGTTCGTCTTTCCCTGCGCATTATCCCCAAAGATAAAATTAACGGCGGGACTGAACTGCAGGCGCGCCACGCCCAGATTGCGGAACTTGTGGATCGCCAACTCCTGCAGGATCATCCGTTAGGCCGACTCCCTATTCGGCTTCTTCGCTAATGCGGATCGGCATGAGCAGCATCAGAATATCTTCGTTTTCCTGCTGTTCCGCCGGCCGAATGATGGCGGCGCTGTTGCTGTCCTTCAACTCGAAAACCACTTCATCCGTATCGATGTGCCGGAGAATGTCCAACAGATAGGCCGAGTTGTAGCCGATCTGCATGCCGTCGTGAGTAAACTCGACCGGCATCGACTCCTTGGCTTCAGCACCGAATTCAATGTCTTCGGAATACACGGTCATTTCAGTTGGGGATATGACCAGACGAACCTGGTTGGTGAGCGAACTGGAAAAGATGGAAACGCGGCGCAGGGTGGAGATAAAGAGATCGCGATTCAGACGCAGCCGTTTGTCGTTATCAACAGGCAGGACGCGCTCATAGTTGGGATAAACGGCATTGATCAGCTTGGAATAGATGATTGTTTTCGGCAGACGGAAGAGCACATGATCCTTACCGACCTGCATGCCCACTTCTTCAGCGTCGTCCAGGTTGCGCAGCATCAAATTCAAAGCTTTGGTCGGCACGATCATCTTGAGCTTCACGTCCGAGTCGGCGGCTTGAAAATTCATGCGCTTGACCCGCGATAAACGATGACCGTCCGTTGCCACAAAGACCAGGTCGCCGTCGGCTAGTTCGATGTTGATGCCCGTGAGCGCCGGCCGAAGTTCGTCAGTCGAAACGGCAAAAATTGTCTTGTTGGTCATCCGTGCCAGGGTTTCGCCTGCCAGGGTTAATACTTGTTCGCCTTCTTCGACAATGATGTTGGGGAAATCTTCCCGCGGCTGCACCGAGATTTTGTACTCGCCTTTGTCGGTTTTAAGTATAATCTTGTCGCCGCCGTCGGTGCGAATATTGACCGGAACTTCGGGAAGCTCGCGCACAATTTCGGCAAAGAGCTTGGCCGGAACCGCCACCGCTCCCTCCTCATCGCTGTCGACGTCCACCGAAGTCGTTACCGAAATCTCGAGGTCGGTGCCGGTCAACTGCAGCTTGCCCTCCTTCAGTTCCATCAGCAGGCAGGTAAGAATGGAAATCGTCGTTTTTTGCGGCACGACGCCCACAACTTTATGGAGCGCTTCATAAAGGTCAGACTTGGCAATGGTGAAATTCATGGTGCCTCCACAGTTTTCCAGGTCAAAATAACGATTATCAATTAATTATTCAAGGCCGATGCTCTCGCTGCCGCCCTCTAAAGGAGAGCAATCTCGATTTTATTTTTGATGTTTTCCACCTGCTCGCGTACTTTGGGGTCTTCGAGCATCAATTGTTCGATTGTCGACACGCCGTGGATGACGGTGCTGTGGTCCCGGCCGCCGAAATGCAGCCCGATGGTCTTGAGGGAGCTGTCCGTCATCTGTTTGCATAAATACATGGCGATTTGCCGCGCCATGACGATTTCCTGCTTGCGCGTCTTGGCACGCAGCAGATCATCGGGAATATGAAAGTAATCGGCCGTCGCCTTTTGAATGAACTCGATGCTCACCGCCTTCATCTTCGGCAGACAGATATCCTTCAGCAGCCGCTTGGCCAAATCCAGTGTGATATCTTCGTCGTTGAGAGAGGCGTATGCCAACAAACGAATGAGAGCGCCTTCCAACTCGCGTATGTTCGACGTAATGTTGGTCGCAATGAATTCTAAAATCTCGTTCGACAGATCGAGGCCGATTTCCTCCGCCTTGGCCTGCAGAATCGCCAGCCGCGTTTCCAAATCCGGTTGTTGAATATCGACGACCAATCCCCATTGGAAGCGTGAAATCAGGCGCTCTTCGATGCCGTTGAGCTCCTTCGGGGGTCGGTCCGACGAGAGCACAATCTGCTTGCCGCGATTGTGCAGCGTATTGAAGGTATGGAAAAATTCTTCCTGCGTTCTTCCCTTGTTGCTGAAAAACTGTACATCGTCCACGATTAACAGATCGACATTGCGGTAAAGTTCGCTGAACTCGGTTGTCTTGTTTCGCTGAATCGAGTTGATGAACTCCATAGTGAATCGTTCGCTGTCGACATAGAGCACACGCCGAATGCTGCCGTTCGATTTGACGTAATTGCCGATGGCCTGAATCAGATGCGTTTTGCCGAGGCCGACGCCGCCGTAGATCAACAAAGGATTAAAGCTGGTGCCTCCAGGCGATTTGGCCACGGAAAACGCCGCCGATTTTGCGAACTTGTTGCAGTCTCCCTCGATAAAAGAGTCAAATGTAAAGCGCTCGTTTAAATTGGAGGCAAAGGTGTTACGCACTGTCGGCGCGGAGCGGACCGGACTGAACTGCATTACCTGCGTCGTCGAATCGACAAGAATGGAATACTGCAGCTTGACCTGATCGCCCAATACCGTCTTTAAAGCGCGGTTCATCACGTCGCTGTAATGGGACTCGAGCCATTCATAGTAAAATTGGCTCGGCACCTGAATCGTCAGAATGTTGTTCTCCAATTTTGTCGCTTTGATCGGGCGAAACCAGGCGGCGTAGCTGTTCTCATCGACCTCGCGCCGCAAGATTTCGAGAATCGATTGCCAAACGGCGCCGATTTCTGCGGACATATTCTTTCCTCAAATTAAATCTATTCTATCAAGTTGACTACGACTTTCCGGAGCCTTCTTCAAATTATCCACACGAGAACATCAGTTTTCCACAAGCGCATATAAACCCGAAAACAGACCCAAACTTAGCATATATTAAAGTTATCAATCTGCTGAATTCGAGTTATCCACAATATTTTGAAGAGGCTTGCCAAACCGCCCCGAGCATTGAAAGGGGATGGCGTGACTTTTCCACATCATGTTTTTCATCCTCTCTTCACTTTTTAATTTAATAAAGAACGAGATAATATCCAGAATAAATGTGGAAAAAATCGCCCTGAATGCGATTTTTCTTTTCATTTGCTCAAGCAGCAGAATTATTGCTTGATAAAGAGTCCGCCTCTTTCTATATTAAAATCAAACAACTAAACTTGTGCGCCCTCCGCGGCGCATCTTGTGGAGAGATAGGAATCGTTTTATGGTCATCAAATCCGTAGCAATACGTGCATTCAAGTCGATTTTCGATTTGACGTTGGAAGTAAATCCCAAAATCAACGTTTTTATCGGTGCCAACGAAAGCGGCAAGACCAATTTTCTCAAAGCCATAGAAGCCTTTCGGCCCGACATTCCCTACGATTCAAGCCTGACGTGTCAATACTCCAACAATTATTATATGGGCAAATGCCCTGAAATAACGCTCGAGTTTTCAGGCCTGACCAAGGAGAATCGCCACAAACTTGTTCACATTTCCGATGTCTTTAAGGATGTCGAAAGCTTTCAGATCCGCCGCGATGCGCCCGAGATTTCAGATTATCACTTGATCATCGGCGATCAGGAGATCGAAAACGTCAACATGGTGCAGCTGCTCAAGGCGCTGCCCAAGATTATCTATTTCAGCAATATTCCCCTGCTGAAAAACAAGGTCGATTACGACAGCCTGATCTCAAACAGCTCGGCTTTCTTGACCGAAAAAAATTTGCTAAAGATCGGCGGGATCGAAGATTACGAACTGCTTTTTGAAGACAGTACGCGCGGTCGGCGCGCCTGCGAAGAGGCAAGCCGCATCATCACGGAGCAAATTCGCCGAGTATGGACGCAGGAAGACAGCATCGAAATCAAGCTGAACGTCAACGGCCGCGTTCTCTACATCGACTTTGCCGATGCGACCACCGTGCTCGATACGCCGGAATCGCGCAGTCTCGGCTTCCGCTGGTACCTTTCCTTTTATGTCAACTTTATCTCGCAGACCTTTGAGGGACGTTCGAATGAGTATATTTTCCTCATCGATGAACCGGGCATTCATCTGCATCCGGCCGGACAAAAGGACCTCATCAAGGTCATCGAAGATCTGTCGCTCAAGAATCAAATCTTTTACACGACTCACTCGCCTTTCCTGATCGACCGAGCCTATCCGGAACGCGTTTTCCTTGTCAGCAAGGATAAAACCGGTACCAAGATCGACAGTCGCTCTTATCGCGAAAATTGGCGGCCGCTGCGAAAACAGATCGGCCTGACGGTCAGCGACCTCTTTTTCTTTAGCGAAGACAGTCTGATCCTTGAAGTTCCAACGAAGAAAAAGTGGAATATTTTTAAGCGATTCAGAGTGGACAGCAGCGAATGAGCGGCTCGTTATGTGATGTGCCCGGCCTGCGTGTCGGGCATTTTCATGATGGGAAAGCAAGAACAGGCTGCACCGTCATTCTTCCGGACAAACCGGCAGTCTGCGGCGTCGATGTGCGCGGCTCAGCCCCAGGCAGCCGCGAAACCGATCTGCTGCAGCCGGTTCGGCTGGTGCAGACGGTCGATGCAGTTCTCCTGACCGGCGGCAGCGCTTTCGGCCTGGCCGCCGCCGACGGCGTCGTCCGGTTTCTGTCCGAACAGGGACGCGGATTTGACACGGGCGTTACCAGAGTTCCCATTGTCCCCGCAGCCGTCATTTTCGATCTCGCCGTCGGTGATGCCCAAGTCAGGCCGAATCCCTCCTTTGGTTACCAAGCCTGCCTGAATGCCGAAGCCTATTCTCAACAGCAGGGGCTTGTAGGTGCCGGTTGCGGCGCCACGGTCGGCAAGCTTTTGGGCGTGGAACGCTCATCACCAGGCGGATTGGGCATGGCGTCCATGCGTTTGCCGGATGCTCTGATCGTGGCCGCTCTGGCGGTCGTCAATGCCCTCGGTGAAGTAATTGACGAGCAGGGCACCATTCTCGCCGGCATTCGAAGCGATAATCGAGATTTCATCCCTTCACTGGATGTCCTTGCCGCTTCCGGGCCGCTGTCGTTTCGCCCGCACAATACGACATTGGTCGTTACAGCGACGAACGCGCGCCTTACGCGAGAAGAGGCCGTCAAAGTCGCCCAAATGGCTCAGGACGGCATTGCTATGGCTGTGCGTCCAGCCCACACGATGCTCGACGGAGATATGGTTTTTGCTTTATCGGTAGGAGAATCGGCCGCGGATGTCAGCCGAATCGGCGCCTTTGCGTGCCAAGTCGTCGCCCAAAGCATCCGAAACGCTGTTCTGGCTTCATTGAAACAGTCTTCCTAAGTTCCGGATAAAAAAAGCCGCCTCGAAAGCGAGGCGGCTTTTTTGTTTGAATAAATCTTAATTAAAGTTATATCGCAGGCTGACCATCAGGCGCCAAACATCGGCAAAAGTAGCAGTCTGTTCATAGGATTTTGAAATCAACTTTCCGTTGATGTTGCGCAGACGGTACTGGGCTTTGCCTTCCGCATCCGCCGGTCCGCCTTCTTTAGCAGTTGGGACGATCAAAGGTTGAGTCGTCACCAGACGCTTGCCGACGCCCCAATCCGAATTTAGCAAATTCGTGAAATTGAGAAAGTCGATGCGCAGCTGCAGGGTGTTGCGTTTTTCAAAAAGACTTGCAAAAAGTTCCTGAGTAATGCTGAAATCAGCGCGCCACACCATCGGCAACAGCACGCCGTTGCGTTCGGCATATTTTCCGCGACGAGAGCTCAGGTACTTGTCCTGTCTAATAAAGTTTTCCCATGCAATCTCCTGCTCTTGGGCAGTAAAAGTGACGCCCTTATCCGTGTAGGTCTGGAAATTCATTTCCGAACGATCGCGCGGAATATAAATCAGGTCGTTGGCCGTGCCGCCGTCGCCGTTCAGATCGCCGCTAAAGACATAGCTGGCGGTACCCTGATTGTAGCCGTCCAGAACCAGTGAGAAAGTGGTCGCGCCAAAGTCGAAATACTCGGCGCGGTATGACACGGCGCCGACAACCCGATGACCCAGCGAGGTCGAAGCATAGGCTACGCCCGGCTTGTTCGGATTGCCGGAATGCGGATTGCCGTTCCAAGAACCAAAAGCGATGGAACCGGGATCGACAGTATTCTTGGAAACACCATAAGAATAGGCGACCTTGGCAAACAAGCCGTTATTGAACGGCCGCTCCAACGAAGCCGTAAAGTCCCAATAGTAACCGACATTCTGGTTCTTGAGAACGATGGCGTTATCCACTTCTGCATTGATCTTGTTGCTGCCGGTCCAACGCGGACGATCGTCAGCTCCCTTGAACTTTGCGTCCGGATCCTTCAAGTTGGCATTGATGTAATAGATGCCGTTGACGTCGCGGCTGTACATGATCTCGGCGGTACCGATAAAGCCGAACGGCAGGCGCTGGTCGACGGCGATGTTGCTGCGCCATACCTGCGGGAACTTGAAATTAGGATCGGTGAGCGCCAACTCGTAGCTCTTGGCCGGTTCTCCGGTTACCTCTTTCGGCTTGTACCAATTAGGATCCGGGTTGAACGGCCGGAGGTTGGTATTATCCAAACGTTCGAAACCGGTCAGCACACCGGTGTTGCCGATCTGGTTGGAGATCCAGACGTAAGCAGGTCGACCGGTAAAAATACCCGTGCCGCCGCGCAGCTGGGTGGAGCGGTCTCCTGTTACGTCGTAGTTAAAGCCTAAACGCGGCGAGAACAGCGGATTGGGATCGGGCAGCTTTTCCGTTTTGTACTGCACAGGATTGCCGTCTTCGTCTTTAAAAGTCAGAGCATTGGCCTTGTAATTCTTGTAGCCTGTGTCGCCGAAGAACGGCACGTCCAGACGTAAACCGGCAGTAATCTGCAGCTTTTTACTGATCTGCCATTCGTCCTGGGCATAGACGCCGGCGTAAATAACTTTCAAGGGTTGGATCGGCTTAACTTGGCCGGGGATGTTCGACCAGCGGACCTGGAAGCGTCGCAAAGTCACCGGCGACTCCGTACGGTTCGGGTTCTGCAGGTAGCCGCGCGCATCGGTGTAGAAATCATCGAGCGAATTGTAAACATAGACGCTCTGTGAGCCGGGGAAGAACACGTTCTCGGACTCGTAGCGCTCAAAGCTGGCGCCGAAAGTCAAGCTGTGCTTGCGCAGGTAGACCATAAAATTGTTCTGGACCTGGAAGCTTCCGTAGCGCAGCTCGTTGTTCGGCGTAAACGGCTCGAAACCGAAAGAGGTATAAACCGAACCGCCTTCCAAAATGTCGACGAACGGGAAGAAAGCGCCTCGCGATTTACGGCTTTCATCATGGTGCGAATAGCCGATGATCAGGTTATTGGCCATGTTCTTGCCGACCATCGCATTCCATTCGCCAACCAGCGAGCGAATGTTTTCCATGATGATATAGTTCGAATTCTGGAAATTGAGGCCCGTCGTGTTGCTGCGGCGATTGCCGAAACCCAAAGAAGACGAGTTGGACAGCAGAACATCGGTCTCGGAATCGAGATGATTGTAACGAAGGCTCAATTTATTACGATCGTTCAAGTTGTAGTCCAATTTGGCCAGGAAACGCATTGACGGGGTGTTGTGGTCGTAGCCCTGATAGGGACCGGTCTCGTAGCCGAAATTGGTGCGCAGAAATTCTCTTAGCTGATCAAGATCAGAGGCTTTTACGCGCGTGATGTTGCCGCCGACCGCCTGCGTTCCGTCGTTGGCGACAAACGTCGTGCCCGGCTGAGTAAGCTTGTCGCCTTCATAGTTGACGAAAAAGAAGAGCTTGTTACGGATAATGGGACCGCTGAAACGAACACCTAAGCGGTTGTACTTGAACGTACCGGGGTCGA
Organism: Candidatus Zhuqueibacterota bacterium; assembly: GCA_034506455.1. Classification (GTDB taxonomy): domain Bacteria; phylum Zhuqueibacterota; class Zhuqueibacteria; order Residuimicrobiales; family Krinioviventaceae; genus Fontimicrobium_A. The sequence continues at coordinate 13,070 of JAPDPN010000066.1, forward strand.
AATCGACATCCTTGGCCTTGGTACCGACCCAATTCTGGTTTCTCGTCTGCGTGTAGATCGAACCGGAAAACTCGTTGGTACCGCTCTTGGTGACCGTATTGACGTTGGCGCCGACGAAATTTCCTTGGCGAACGTCATAGGGTGAAATGTTGACCTGCAGTTGTTCGATGGCTTCCAAAGCAATCGGCGCAACGCCGGTGCGGTCGCCGGGCTGACCGGCCAGGCCGAACGAATTGTTGAAATACGAACCGTCGACCGTCACGTTGTTCAGACGGTTGTCCTGACCGGCAAAGGAAAAGCCGAATCCGGCCGGATTATACTGAGGCGTAAGGCGGAGAAAATCCTCGATGCGACCGGTGATCGTCGGAAGCGTGTTGATCACTTGACGATCAATCGTGGTCGCTGCGCCGGTGCGCGAGGCGCTCAAAATGGCGTTGCGTTCTGCGGTGACTTCCAACTCCTGCACCTGCAGAGCCTCTTCCGCCAGCTTGAATTCCATGCGAAGGGTTTGACCCAAGGTAATGTAGACATTTTCCTGCTTTTGCGGGCGGTAGCCGATATAGCTGACCGTTACCGTGTATGGACCGCCGACACGCATGCCGGGGATATTGAAATGACCGTCGGCACGGGTGGCAGCGCCGAAAACGGTTCCGCTCGGCACATGCAGCGCCACAACGTTTGCGCCGGGCAACGGTTCGCCCTTGGTGTCCGTCACCACGCCGCTCATCGAGCCCGTGGTCACGCCCTGCGCAAACACCAGCGCCGGCATAAGCGCCGCGCAGATGATTACGACAG
>JAPDPN010000066.1:13964-16606 GCA_034506455.1 Candidatus Zhuqueibacterota bacterium
ATTGCCATATTTCGGCATAAAAATAAAAAAGACTCTTTGCAGAGTCTGTTTAAAAATTGTTGCGGTTGTTGTAAAAGCTCGTTTACCTCATCGGCAAGATAAAAGTAATAAGGAGAATTTTGATAATTGATCTCCAGCGTGCGACAATGATGCACAACATCCCCTTTAAGCAGCACTTTTTCGATGGGCAAACCCTCTCCGCCGATGACGGCGGCGGTGAGCCATCGGGGGCCTTCCGCCGTCTTTATCCGCGCCCGATTGATTGTCGAATGCCTGCTGAACATAAACGTATCCGCCCACACGACGAAATCCGCTGCAGCAGTCTTTGCCAACGTACCGATATCGGCAAAATAGACCGGTTTTATTACGGCCAACTTCAAGGCAGCCGTCAATCCAATACCATGCTCAGACCGATGCGGCCTCTTTCTTTATCGACGCTGATAACCTTGACTTCCACCACATCGCCGACCGAAACCACATCGAGCGGGTTTTTTACATACTTTTTGGCCATGCGGCTGAGATGCACCAAACCGTCCTGCTTGACGCCGATATCGACAAAAGCACCAAAATCGACGACGTTTCGTACCGTCCCCTTGAGAACCAGCCCTTCGTAAAGGTCGTCTATGCTTAGAACATCGCTGCGCAAAACGACCGGCGGCATTTCATCGCGGGGATCACGATTCGGCTTTTCAAGGCTTTCGATGATATCTTTCATGGTCTCTTCACCGCAGCCGCAAATCCTCGCCAACTCGGCTATAGAACGGCCGTCCTGCTTGATTCGCTCCCGCACCAACGAACCTTTTTGCCGCACTTCCTCCGGCTTGAGCCTGAGCTCGGCCAAAAGCTTTTCCGCCGCTTGATAAGATTCCGGATGTACGGCCGTAGAGTCGAAAAAATTTGCGCTTTCCCGCACGCGCAAAAATCCGGCTGCCTGAACAAACGTATTTTCGCCCAGACCCTTGACCTGTTTCAGTTCTTCGCGCGAGCGGAAGAGTCCGTTCTCTTCACGATATTTGACAATATTTTCGGCAATGCGCGAATTGATGCCGGAGACGTATTTGAGCAGCGATGCTGAGGCGGTGTTCAAATCCACGCCCACCTGATTGACGGCGGATTCGACGACATGATCGAGCGCCTCAGAAAGCAGGGTCTGGTTGACATCGTGCTGATACAAGCCGACGCCGATGGATTTGGGGTCGATCTTGACCAGCTCGGAAAGAGGATCAAGAAGTCGGCGCGCAATGGAAATATTGCCGCGCATCGACGCGTCCAGATCGGGAAATTCCTTTTTGGCAATCGGTGAGGCCGAATAGACCGAAGCTCCCGCTTCATTGACGATCGTGTAACTCAACTTTCGGTCGCTTTCGGCGATGATCTCTGCGGCCAGCTTTTCCGTCTCGCGGCTTGCCGTACCGTTGCCGATGGCAATCACGTCGGCTCCATGGCGCTCGATCAGTCCGCGCACAATCTCTTTCGCCTCAGCCCATTGATTTTGTGGAGCATGGGGATAAATGGTCGCGCCTTCGAGATATTTGCCGGTTTCATCGATCACGGCAACTTTGCATCCGGTGCGGTAGCCTGGATCGATGCCCAATATTTTATGACCCTTCAACGGCGGCGTCATCAGCAAAGCCCGCAGATTTCGGGCAAAGACTTCGATGGCGTGTTTATCGGCCGCTTCGGTCAGCAGGGTGCGCATTTCGCGCTCGATGGACGGGGCGATAAGTCGCCGATAGGCATCTGCAACCGCCGAGCGCAGCTCATCGGCAAAAATGCTTTTTTCATTTGCGGGATAGGCTGCTTCCACTGCCTGAATCATTTCGGTTTCCGGCGCTTCGACGGCCACGCGTAAAAAGTTTTCCCTCTCGCCGCGGTTAATGGCCAACACGCGGTAGGCCGGAATGGTTTTCAACGATTCGGAAAAACTTTTGTATATTTCATATTCGCCGACATTCTGCGGATCGCGGGCTTCGGCCGTCAGCACCCCTTTTTGCTGCGTCAGTTCACGGATCGTGCGCCGAACCGACGCATCTTCGGAAATCATCTCTGCAACGATGTCGCGGGCGCCCGCCAACGCTTCTTCGACGCTTAATACACCCTTCTCTTCACTAAGAAACGGCGCAACGATTTCGTCCATCGAGCCAGCCACGATTTCCTGCTTGAGGATCATTTCCGCCAAGGGCTCCAAACCCTTCTCTTTGGCAATGGTGGCGCGGGTTCGACGCTTCGGTTTATAAGGCAAATAAAGATCTTCGACATCTTGAAGCTTTAGAGCGGCATTGATCTGCGCCTCCAATTCAGGCGTCAATTTTCCCTGTTCGGCAATCGATTTGATCACTGCCTGCTTGCGTTCTTCTAAATGCCGCAAATAGCGAATCCGCTCCTCAATGGCGCGAATCTGCTCCTCATCCAAACTGCCGGTCACTTCTTTGCGGTAACGGGCGATGAAAGGAACCGTATTCTCCTGATCGAGGAGTTCTACCGTATTCTGCACCTGCTTCCAACGAAGGTTTAATTCCTCCGCGATCAGAGTATACATTTGCTGCTCGTCCATCACTCCTCCGTTTGACAGCCGAAAAAGGCGTGCAAATATAACTGAGCAGCCGTTGAAAAGCAAGTTTTTTCAAGCTATGAAAAAAGGG
>JAPDPN010000067.1:0-9454 GCA_034506455.1 Candidatus Zhuqueibacterota bacterium
CCAAGCGGATGCCGATCGAGCTGCCGCTGCCGACGCACGGCGATCCGGCGCTTGCCAAGGTAAACGGGCTCCTGCCGTGGCGCACGGTGCGGCAGGCCATCGCTGATCTGCCGGAACCGATTTCGACGGAGATCGGCGGGCCGCCGCCTCTGAACCTGCATGTGCGCCGCACCCCCACGCCGGAGAGCCTCGAACGCTATCGGGCGGTTCCGGAAGGCGGCAACCGCTTCGACCTCCATCGCAACCGGCCTGACCTGACGCCGCGCTGCTGGCGCAACAAGCCTACTGGCGGCGTCGACGTTTTCGGCAGGCTCTGGTGGGATCGGCCGTCGGTGACCATCCGCACGGAATTCTACAAGCCGGAAAAAGGGCGTTATCTGCATCCCGAGCAGCATCGGCCGATCACTCACCGCGAAGCGGCGCGGCTCCAAAGTTTTCCCGATGAGTTCGTCTTTATGGGGTCAAAAGCCGAGATCGCCCGTCAGATCGGCAACGCCGTGCCGCCGCTTTTGGCCAAGGCCATTGCCGAACAGGTACGGGAAGCCTTTCTGCAGAGCGCCTAAAGAACCTTGACGAAAATGCACTTGTCATCCCCCGGCGCATAGAAATCCTTGAGCGTTGCTTCCAGGATGCAGCCGTTCGCCAAATAAAAGGCACGCGTCGGCGCATAGAGCTCGCGGCCCGAGGTTTCGATATAGAGGCGCCGACCGCCGGCGTTACGCACCGCCGCTTCGCACTCGCGCAGCAGCGCTTTGCCGATTCCTTGGCCGCGTACTTTTTGATGGACTGCAATCCAATAGAGATCCCAGGAAGCCATTGTGCAGGGAATGGGGCCGTAGCAGGCATAGCCGACCGTCTTGCCGTCGATTTCGGCAAAGATAAAGTGGTAGCCCGACGCTTCGCCCTTTTCCAACCGTTCATTCACCAGCTCAACGGCGATTGGGATTTCGGCGGGATAAAAGAAACCGGCGGAGGTGACAATTTCGCGTACAGATTCACGATCCTGCGGCAGGACCGTCCGCCGGAATGTAGCGGGAGAGGTGTTCATAATCACCTTTCTTTGTTTTCAGCCTTAAAGACGGCTGTAAAAGGGGGCATTCTAAAAGGCAAAGTAGGGGGTTCGGATATGCTATGACGGTTTTTGTTTTCTAAAGCTTGAAAAGCATTGTCCACTATGCGGCCGATCAGCTGCGCGTAGCTGAGACCGGCTCGGGCTGCAGCGGCGGCAAATCCGGCGTCGGGCGAGATGCAGGGGTTGACGTTGATTTCGAGAATCCACGGCCGGTTCTCGGCGTCGACGCGCAAATCGACGCGCAGGTAACCGCGGCTGTCGAACAAGAAGGCGGCCCTTGAGGCGACCTCGCGCAGGCAGTCGATAAGCGCCGCATCGCCTGGCGGAAAATCAAACGCCCGCACCGTGTGGCGATACTCGAAAGAATCCTCCACCCATTTGGCGGCATAGTCGACGATGCGCGGCTTGTCCGGCGGATAGTCGACGAAGCGGATCTCTGCCGGCGGCAAAATCTCGAGCTGATTGCCGTTCCACAGCAGCGAGAGGTTGAATTCGCGGCCGTCGATGAATTGCTCGATAAAATAGGCTCTTCGGCGGTCTTGGCGGCGCTGCAGTTCGGCGGTCAGTTCCTGCTCGTTGCGGCAGACGGCAGCCGAGTCGATGCCGATCGAGGCGTCTTCCTGTCGCGGTTTTAGGATACAGGGCGGCGTCAGGGGCAATTGCCCATCCTCATGCCAAGTCGTCGTCCAATCCGGCGTCGGCAGACCGGCGCGGCGCAGCAGCGACTTGGTTCTTGGTTTGTCAGTCGTCAAGTGAATGCCGCGTGCGGAGCCGCCTGTAAACGGGATATCGAGGTCTTCCAGCAGTTCGGCGACGCGGTAGGCATCGCGGCTGCGGCCGCAAAAGGCTTCGACGAGGTTGAAAATCAGCGTCGGCTTGAGCTGCAAAAGATCGCCTCGCAGACGATCGAGGCTTGTCGCCGCGGCAAGAAGCTCGACGGCAAACCCCAATTCCTGTAGCGCCGTAGAGACGGCGGCAGCTTCCACCAGCACATCCTGCTCGTCCGGCGCAGAATCTTTTGACACGGCGTTATAAAGAACGACGGCCGTCACGCAAAGCCTCCGGCGGCGGACATTCGCTTTGCGGCGCTTTCAAGGATCGCGGCGATCAGTTCGCGGTAGGAGATGCCGTGGAGGCTGCACAGCAGCGGCAGGTCCGAATATTTGGGCCGTAGTCCGGCAAGCGGATTGATTTCGATCAGATTCGGCACGCCGTAGCGGTCGAGGCGCATGTCGATGCGGCCGGCGTCGCGGCAGCCGAGGCCGCGCCAGGCCGCCAGCGCCGTTTCCGCCGCCTGCTTGGCCGCCGCATCGTCGGCTTTGACGTAACGCACCCGATCCACCCAGTCCTTTTTGTTGCCGTAGCCGTAGGCGTCGTTTTCGGCGCCTTGCTGAAAGAGAACTTCCATCACGCCGAGGACCCGCGCGTCGGCGCCGGTTCCGGCAATGCCGACGGTAAATTCGCGCCCGGGCAGAAACTCTTCCACCAGGGCAGGCTGACGAAAATCCCGCAAAAGACGCAAGGCGACCTCCTCCAGCTGCTTCGCATCAAGGATTTTCGACGCCGCGGAGATGCCTTTGCCGGTGCCTTCGGCAATCGGCTTGGCGAACAGAGGATAGTCAAGATGCACCGTTTGGAGATCCGCTGCGCAGGTGATCTCGACAAAATTCGGCGTGGGAAGTCCCAAATCGCGCAGCACGCGCTTGGTCATGCCCTTGTGGAGCGTCAGAGCCATGACGAGCGGATCGGAAAAGGTGTAAGGGATGCGAAACGCGTCTAGCAGGGCCGGAACCTGCGCTTCGCGACCGACGCCGTAAAGGCCTTCGGCGATGTTAAAGACGAGGTCCCATTGTTCGCCGGCAAGGAGGCGCCGCATCAGCTCGCCGAGGCGGCCGATGCGCACGGTCTCGTGACCAAGGTCCTGCAGCGTACTTTCGATCGCGGCGACGGTGATTTCGCTGTCAAACTCGGCGGTCTCTTCCTCGCCGAAGCCCATATCGAGGTATTCTTGCCGTAAATCGTAGGTGAGGCCGATGCGCACGTTACACCTCTGCGGCAGAGTCCGCCTCTGACTGGGCAGCGTCGGGATAACGGAAAAGGCGATTCTGATAATTGCGCAGGATGACCTCGTCGCCCTCGCGTCCGGCCACGTAATCGGGCAGCAGGGGGATCTTTCCTCCGCCGCCGGGGGCATCGATGACGTAATGCGGCACGGCGTATCCGCTGGTAAAGCCGCGCAGACCGCGGATGATTTCCAGCCCCTTGGCCACCGGGGTGCGGAAATGAGCGGTTCCCGGCACCGGATCACATTGATAGAGATAATAGGGGCGCACGCGCAGCTTCATGAGGCCGCGGTTGAGTGCGAGCATCGTGTCGACGGAATCGTTGATCCCTTTAAGTAAAACGGTCTGGCTGCCGAGCGGGATGCCGGCGTCGGCAAGACGGCGGCAGGCTTCGGCGGTCTCGGGCGTCAGCTCATCGGAGTGGGTAAAATGGAGGCTCATCCACAGGGGATGGTAGCGACGCAACACATTGATCAACGAGGGGGTGATCCGCTGCGGCAGAACGGCCGGCACCTTGGTGCCTATACGCACGACTTCGACATGGGGAATGCGGCGGAGGCGGCCGAGCAGCCAGTCGAGGCGATTATCAGCAAGCGTGAGGGGGTCGCCGCCGGACAAAAGCACATCACGCACCTCGGGATGAGCAGCAATATAATCGAGCGCAGCCTGCCAGGCAGGCATGAGGCTGCTGAACCGCTCGTGCTTTTTACCGACCATGCGCGAACGGGTGCAGTAGCGGCAATAAGCGGCGCAATAGTTGGTGACCAAAAACAAAACACGGTCGGGATAGCGGTGCACGAGGTTCGGCAGCGGGGAGTCGTGTTCTTCTCCCAAGGGATCGCCGGACTCTCCCACCGATATGCGGAATTCATCGAGAGTAGCCACCACGGAACGCCGCAAGGGTTGTGCCGGATCCTGCGGATCGAGCAGGGAGGCGTAATAAGGGGTGATGCTGACCGGCATGGGCCCCTGGTGACGTTTTACGGCTTCTCTTTCGTCCTCGGTTAGGATGAGGAGCCGTTCCAACTGCGGGAGAGAGACAATGCGGTTGCGCAGCTGCCAGCGCCAGTTTTGCCAGAGGCGGTTGTCGATCTGCGGATAGAATCGTCGGCGAAACTCGTCCGTTTTTTCACTGATGAGAGAAAGCGAGGATCGGGGTTTTTCATCGATGGAGCCGTACGTTTGGGCAGGTGCAGAGCTCTCCTTCTTTTCCCCTTCTGCCAAAGAAGGTTCGAGCAGAGTCAGAGCGGAGTCTGTCCTAGCTGTTGCAAAGTACAAAGACGGCGTACTTGGAGGCTGTTCGCTTTCTTCGCAAACAATGTTGTTTTCCATAGGGCATACACTTCCTTTCAAGCAGCATATTACACAAATAGGGATAAAGAATTGCCGTTAAATTTGCCCGCTAAAACAAATCGGATGAGCGGATATTTCCAAAATGTTCCAACGGTCTGCAAATTTTAGCGTGCAAGTTAACAGTTTTTAGGGTATTTGCAAGCATTATTTTTATCCGGTTTTTCTTATGATAAAGCGAAAGGGGGCAACGGATTTTGCGGCGGTTCAGCAAATGCCCTTTTCAAGACTCCTGAGAACTGAAACACGCCGGTAGCGCAAAAGGATTCTTTTGGTCGAAAAATCAAGGCTGCAGCGCTCGGGATGCTTTATTCAGAATTGCCTTTTCGCATCGTTTGATTCCGCTAAAGGTGGAGCCTGTTGGGCATGCGTCATCAGGTATATCGGCAGGTATTTTTTATGCGCCCCACACGGCTCTGAAGTGCTGCGATTTCAAAACAGGCGGCAAAACCTGTATTAGGGTCAAATGAAAGGCAATATACAGCGCCGTTGTTTCGGAAACGCGCAGTTTCCGCACGTACAAGACCGGCGTCGAGGATCGGCAGACCGTTCCTGACCGGTTTGCGCTGTACCAGAATTATCCCAACCCATTTAATCCGAAGACCACGATCACGTTTGACACGCCGGAAAAGAGTCGCGTGCAGCTTGCGGTTTATGACGTTTTAGGCCGAAAAGTGCAGATTTTAACCGATCAGGTATATCCGGTCGGCCGCCATTCTTTGGTTTGGGACACTTGGGGTTTACCGAGCGGGGTTTATTTTATTCGCATGAACGCCCGCGGCAGTCTGCAAAAATTTACTGCCGTGCGCAAGGTCATGCTGATTCGCTGACAACGGATTCGGGTCGAAGAGAAAGAGCAGCTTGTCGCGCCTTTGGAGGGTGTTTTTTCAGAAAAGAGCCGATCGCTTATCGAAAGCTTTTCACCATGCATCCGGAAAACCATAGGAAACGGCAGTGACTGTCGATGGAAGCTGCCCGGCGTGCGAAACTCTCAAGCCGACCTTGCCCCGCCGGTCGACTCGTCGTCCGCACGGAATCATCAATTAAATAGTGTCTGCGAAGCAGCACATTCTCCGCCTTGTTTTCTTCCGGCCGGTGAACAGCCAACCTGTTCGAATTCTTCTCAATATGCATCTGCTCCTCATCTCTCAGCGCCTGGTCGATCGCAAGACGACCTTTTAAATTTTTCTGTGTTTTAATAGAGAAATCCTCTATTTTCATGCATAATTGACAGCTGACTTTTGCTGCGTTTCCTTATCATATGTCGAGTTTGGATGCGGCATATCGATATCGGCGGACACAAAAAAAGAGGATAGAATGGCCAAAGTGCGAAAAAAAGGTTATGGGGCACTGCTGTCTTTGACGATTCTGTTTACGCTTGCCGGATTATCGACGCTGCTGCCTCAGGCGTCGGCGAGCAAACCGTGTCTGCTCGGCTATTCAGCACATTGTACCTTTACACCGATCAGCACGCTGATCTGTTTTGCTCTCGCCGCTGTAACCTGCACGCTGCGAAAAAAGCACTTTACCCTGTTACAGTAGCCGGAAACCGGCAGCTCTTAAACAGTAAGGGCAAAAGATCCGAGCCTGAGGCGTCGCAAGATTTTTCGGCTGCGGTTGTCGGTGCGTCGATGAGTTGAGGGAAAGCATCGTATTCGAAGGCGTGACGACAGGGTTGCGGAGATGGTATAAGCCGGAATGCAGCCGTTGTCCCAATGTCGATCGATCCATCGATCAGCGGCAGCGGAGAATTGGTGCCGGTATCCTTCCAAAGGCTGAGGCAGCATAGACGGCTGCATTTACGCAATCGCCGGCTCTGCGTCATGCGCGAGGGCAAAAGTTTACGACAGGCAAGGCATTGCGGATTAATGCTGAAAAAGGGGGCTGAGAGGTCGTCAAGTCGGCTGTAATAGGCTGTTACATTGCTTCTGCAGGCCGGTTCACTGAAATCTTTTTCTGTTCGCCTGCAGCAGCCAAGGTAAAGGGATTGAGTTAAAAACTGAAGGTCGAAAAACAGCAGGGAAGGGTCAAGATGAACCGAAGGCAATTTGCAAAAGGAATGATGGCGCTGACCGCAGCTGTCAGGAGCCTGCGCGGCGCTGAGAAGTCGGCGATGGAGGATGGCGGGACCTGGGTCGAACCGCCGAAGCGGTTGCCGGTGCGCACCTACGACGTGGTCGTAGCCGGCGGCGGGACGGCCGGAGTCTTTGCCGCCTTGGCTGCAGCCCGCCAAGGGGCCAAGACCTTGCTGATCGAAAACAAAGGGTACTGCGGCGGCACCGCGGTGGAAGGCGGCACGGCGCTGCACAGCTTTTACAATCTCTACACCGCCTTCGAAGGCTGTCCCAAGCGGCAGGTCGTTCGCGGCATACCGGCAGAGTTTATCGAGCGGTTGACGGCCATGGGCGGCTGTTCCGGCTATCCGGAAATGGAAACCGGTCGTGACTATGATGCCGTCTGCACGGCCGTAGATACCGAACTATACAAGCTCTTGGCCTTTCTCATGTTGAAAGAGGCGGGCGTGCATATAGCCGTCAATACCTTGCTGGCGGGCGCTGTTGTCCGGAACGGTTTTGTGCAGGCCGTGATTACCGAAAGCCGTTCGGGGCGGGAGGCGGTTACGGCGCATAGTTTTATCGACTGTACCGGTTACGGCGACCTTTGCGCCCATGCGGGCGCCGAATTCAGCGTTCCGAACGATTATGAGTGCTGCAACAGTTTTGCCTTGGCGAACGCCTCGCCGGAAGATTATTATCGATTCCTCGCTTCGCACAATTCCGTCGGCCAGGTGTGCCGCGGATTGCGCAGCGGCGAGCCGAACAAGCTGGTGCGGGTGGGCGCCGAGCAACTGAATATTCCGGGTTTTTCTGATAAGGCGCGGGAGCTGGGTTTGTCGTTGATTACCACCAGCGTGCGCGATCATTATCTGATGTTCGTCAAGCTGAATTACAAGATCCCCGGCAGCGTCGTCAATCGCGACGATATCGCCGAAGCGGAAATCGAGATCCGTCGGCGCATGCAGCTGGGAGCCGAACTGCTTCGCCAATATGTGCCCGGATTCGAAAAAGCTTTTATCGCCCGTACGAGTCCCTCGCTGTGCATTCGGCGGGGCCGCCTGATCGCCTGCGATTACGATTTGACGCACGAGGACGTCATCGACGGCCGCCATTTCGACGATGATGTGTTTGTCTACGGCTTTCACGACATGGCGCCCCGTTATCAGATCAAAGACGGCGGCACCTACGGGATACCTTACCGCGCGCTCTGCGTCAAAAACATCGAAAACCTCTATGCCGCCGGTATGATGATCACTTCGGATCGTCGGGCGCACATGTCCACGCGCAATACGGTAAGCTGCATGGGACAGGGTCAGGCCGTCGGCACGGCTGCGGCCCTCTGTGCGGCCGAACGCTGCGGCAGCCGCGAGCTGTCCTATCTGCGCCTGCGCGAAGCATTGCTCAAAGGAGGGGTCTATTTTGAAAATTGAACCTTTGGACTGCTGAAAGTCTCGGTTCCTATAAAATCGTCGAACTATTTTTGCCGGCGAATGAGTTACAGTTTCTCCTTAACAGATTAAAGGCAGATCGAATTGAGCAATCAGAAAAGGCGTTGTATGAGAAAACTGAGTTTATTGATGATTCTGTTGTTGGCCGCCTGCTACTCCAAACAAAGAAGCGGTCAAGTAGTGATTCTGCATACCAACGACATGCACGCGCAGTTTTTGCCGGCGCCGGCGACGTGGGTGCAGGGTTCACCGAAGCCGTTGATCGGCGGCATGGAAGCGCTGGATTATTTTGTGCGCCGGCAGCGCGAAGAGCACCCCAATGCAGTACTGCTGCTCGATGCCGGGGATTTCACCACCGGCACGCTCCTGAGCCGCATAGTCTATAACGGGGTCTATAACGGCGGCTTTGTCGAGATGATGAATTTGGTCGGCTACCAGGCGGTCACGTTGGGTAATCATGAATTTGACGAGGGACAGGAGAACCTTTTGCGCACCCTCGAACTTTTGCAGGCCGATGTATTGACCTCGAATTGGAAGATGCGCGGCAAGCGGCCGAGGATGTTGTACCGCATCTATCGGGTCGGCGGACTGCGCGTCGGAGTGATCGGGCTGTTGATGAGCGATTTGGCCTCGGTCACGGCGGAAAAACACCTTGACGGCGTGCGCATCGAGCCGCCGGCAACCGCAGCGCAGCGGCTGATCGATAGAATCGACGGCAAGACCGATCTGATTGTGCTGCTGACGCATCAAGGCATTGAAAACGATATCGAGCTGGCGCGCTCTGTCCGTCGCGCTGACGTCATCGTCGGCGGCCACAGTCATTCGCTGCTGCGCAAGCCCCTGCGGGAAAATGGCGTGCTGATCGTGCAGACCGGCAGCTCGCTGCGCGCTATGGGCAAGCTGACCCTCGATGTGGCCGGCGATTCGGTCTCCGCTTGGAACTATGAGCTCATCAACCTGTGGGCCGACAGCGTACGCGGCGTCAATCCGCCGATGCGGGCGCTCGTGGAGCGATTCTCCGGCGAGATCAACGCTCAGTACGGAGAAGTGATCGGCCGTTTGGAAACCGACTGGCTGAGTTCCGGCGGCGGAGAAACCAACCTCGGCAATTTTGTTGCGGATGTTATTCGTTCCGCAACCCAAGCCGAGATCGCTTTTATGAACAGCGGAGGCATCCGCAAGAGCCTGCCTGCCGGACCGATTCGGCTGCTCGATATTTGGGAAATACTGCCTTTCTCGAATTATCTGGTCACGTTCGAATTGACCGGCGATCAGCTGCTGCGGATTATTACGGCCGATGTCAACGAGCACCTTCAAAAAGGCGGCGGGCTGCTGCAGATTTCCGGTATGAGTTACACCTTTCAAAGAACTCCTGAAGGCACCGGCGAAGTTACGGAACTGCGCATCGGCGGCGAACCCGTTGATCCGAGTCGAACTTACCGCGCAGCTACGGTAGATTTCATC
>JAPDPN010000067.1:9554-16456 GCA_034506455.1 Candidatus Zhuqueibacterota bacterium
TAATCGAACTCGGCGATCGACGATTCGGAGAACAGCTCCAGCCATTCGCGGCCTTCGGCCTGCATGGCTAAAAAGGTTGCCGGCGGCTTTTTATACTCGGCCAAAAAGCGGGTCAACTGCTCCTCGTTTTCGATCCCCATCTTTACGCCGCAATTGACGGCAATGCCGTAGGTAAAGCCGTAAAAGCGCGCCCGCGCCAGGGCTTCATCGAGCGTCAGGCCACCCTTTAAATGCACGTGCAGATCCATGAGCGGAAAGTTGCGGGCGGCGAGATCCGTCAGCAGCGAGTCTAAAGCGCGGTCTTCCAGCGCTTTTCCGGGCGTCGGCAGATCGTCCGGCAGCGGTTTGACGCGCAGATTGCGGAAATAGACGCGGCTGTTCGGGTCATGGCACTGCAGAGCAAAAGTCCCCGATGACAGCCGACGCCCCTCCATCCCTTTCGGCCGCCACGGATCGGCGGATTCTGTGTACTCGGCAATCAGTTCATCGTTAATATAAGTGCGAATCGTTTTGCCTTGGACGACGATACGGTAAGTAAACCATTCGTTGTCTTGTGCCGGCGATTTCCACACGTTGCGTACGGCATAGATGCTGCCGGTCATCTTGCGCTCGATATATTTGCCCGGTTCCGGAGCCGGCGTGGAATTGATGATCTGGCATTCATAGCCTTTGCTCGGCCACCCCTTTGCCTGCCATGCGGTATGGATATAGATGCCCGAGTTTGAATTGGGCGTCGTCATGACTTCGGCGTAAAACTCAAAGTTCTTAAAGCGCGCGCCGTTTACTGGTCCGACATAAAAGAGATGGGAGCGCGGACCGGAAGTGACCAAGGCGCCGTTCTCGATTTTCCATGATTTGGGATGTTCCGCCGCCTTCCAACCGTTGAGGCTTTTGCCGTCAAAGAGCGAAATCCACCCCTCTTCTGCCCACAAGGCCGAGTGTGCAAGCACGAAGACAAAGATAAAAATAGACATGCGTTTCATACTCTGTCCCTTTTGTTGATGATGATAAAGAATATTAATCATTTTCTCAATGAAATCACACACCTTTTCATAGAAAATCGTTAGAGGTTGGAATTCGCGCCGACTTTTACTACATTTTTTTTGAATACTAGGAAGGAGAGAGCGGTGGAAAGAGCGGGATATTATTTTCTTGTTTTTACTTTGATGTTTGTAATTCAGCCACGCGGTACTAAAACCTGTCTCTGCGCCGAACGCGAACGGCCGCGGGTATTTGTGTTTACCGACATTAACATAGACGCGGGCGACCCGGACGATCGTCAATCTTTGGTGCATCTTTTGTGGTACGCCGATGAGCTCGACATTCAGGGTATCGTGCCGGACCGCTGGGAGGCGCGCGGCTTGGAGGCCTGCCGGTTGGTAGCCGCCGCTTATGCTCAAGACTACAAGGCCTTCGGTTGGAAAAAGAAGGGCTATTCTTCGCCGAAGCAAATAGACCGCCTGTTTGCACTCGATTTAGAGGATGCCGTTCGCCGTTTCCATGCTGCTGCCGAAAAAGGGCCGCTTTGGGTGCTCATTTGGGGCAACATGGAACATTTCGGCCAAGCGCTGCGCCGCCGTCCTGATTTAGCCGACAACATTCGTTTGATCACCATCGGCACTGGTTTAATGATGGAAGAGCATCGTCAATATGCCCCGGCCGGTTGGCCGATCACTGAAAAACCGTGCGAACAACCCAACTGGAACGGCGCCGGACGCAACGAGATCTTTAACGATTCCCGCTTTCAACAGATGTGGTGGCTGGAAATCAACTGGACTTATGAGGGCATGTTTACCGGCGAGGGGCCGAAAGTAATGTATCAAAAGCTCTCCGGCTACGGCGCCTTGGGCCGACACATCAAAGAAGTGGTGCGCAACCAACCCTGGGCGCAGTATTTCCGCGTCGGCGATACGCCGTCGGTTCTGTACGTCATCGATCCCAACCATGATCTGAGCGACCCGACCCAACCCTCCTGGGCGGGACGATTCGTAAAACCGTTGCCGACCGAACGGCCCAATTATTACACCGATGACTGCGGCGAGATCGAGTGGGATTACGCCGATCCCTGCCGAACTTGGACCAACCATGTCGCTATGCGAAATGCGGCGAAATCGACGTTGGAGGAGATGCGCCCGTTCATGTATGCCGCGCTTTTGGAGAAATTGGATCGGCTATACCGTAAATAGATCCGATCCTGCTGTAAGGTCAACAGCTAATAGAGAGAACCAGCCATGACAAGAGCATTATTCATTTTGTTTTTCGTCGCCGCAGCTTGGGCCGGAGAACCGATTCGACTCTTGGAAGCCAATCCCCGCTATTTTCTCTTTCGCGGCAAACCTACGGTGCTCGTCACTTCCGGCGAGCACTACGGCGCGGTGCTCAACACGGCATTCGATTACGAGCGTTATCTGGAAACCTTGGCTGCGGCCGGTCTCAATTTGACGCGAGTTTTTTCCGGAGCTTATGTAGAGAAACCGGGCGCTTTCGGCATTGTGCACAATGTGCTGGCGCCGAAACGTGAGGACTATTTGCCGCCCTGGCCGCGCAGCGGGCAGGCAGGCGCTTTGGACGGCCTGAGTAAATTCGACCTCGATCGCTTCAATCCGGCCTATTTCGAGCGGCTGAAAGGATTCCTGCGTTCAGCGTCGAAAAAGGGCATCGTGGTGGAACTGGTGCTCTTTTCGTCAATTTATGACGAGAACAACTGGACGATGATGCCCTTTCATCCGCAGAACAATATCAACAACACCGAGTGTGCGGAGTTTCGACGCGTTCATACCCTCGACAACGGCGGACTGCTGCCCTATCAAGAGAACATGGTCAGACGGATCGTGCGCGAGGTCAACGAGTTCGACAATCTCTATTTCGAAATTCAGAACGAACCGTGGAGCGACCGCCCCGATTCAGCCGGTGTGATTTTGGAGCATCTGACCGACGATGTTTTCGTACCCGCGGGCGCCCGCTGGCAGAATCGCCTCGATTTGGCCGATGAAGCTTCGCCGGCATGGCAGAAACGGATCGCCGAAATCATTGCGGATGAAGAAAGCCGGCTGCCCAATCGCCATCTTGTTGCGCAAAACTATGTCAATTTTTTCTATCCGCTGAACCGGGTGGAGCCGGAGGTCTCTATTCTCAATTTTCACTATGCGTTGCCGCAGGCGGTTCTTTTGAACAACGGCTGGAGGAGGCCGCTGTCGTTCGACGAAAGCGGTTTTGCCGGCCCTGGCCCGGACGTTTACCGTCGTCAGGCTTGGCGCTTTCTGCTCTCCGGCGGCGCAGTGTTCAACGGCCTCGACTATTCCTTCTATCCGGGTTTCGAAGACGGCAGCGGCGAGATCAGCGGGCCGGGAGGCGGCGGCGCAGTGCTGCGTCGGCAATTGGCCGTGCTGCGGCGTTTTCTCGAACGGTTCGACCTCGGCGCATTGCAACCCGATCTGACCACGGTGCAGCACGCACCGGGATTGATTCCTTATTTGCTCTCCGATGCCGGCAAACAGTACGCCGGTTGGTTCGAAGGTCGCGGGGCTGGAATCGTTGCGCTGCGCCTGCCGAAGGGCAGCTATCTGGTTCAATGGCTGGAGCCGCGCACCGGTGAACTCTTGCGCCGGGAGCGGGTGTCTTCAAACGGGCGAGTCGCCGTACCTCTGCGGCTGCCGGCGTTTGACGGCGAGATCGCCATGGATTTGCGCCATAACTAAAGCTTGGGAACTCCGCAGCTATGACTCTGCCGCGCCTTTTCAAGATCAAAGGTAAGATTCAGCACTATGCCTGGGGCGGAACCGAATTTATTCCCCGCTTTTTGGGCATTGAAAACCACGAGAACCGCCCGTTTGCCGAGTTGTGGTTCGGTGCCCATCCGACGGCGCCCTCGGAAGCCGTGAACGATACCGGGCCGCAGACGCTCGATCGGTTAATCGAGCAATATCCTTCTCTGGTGGGTTCTAAAGTCTATAACCGCTTCGGGCGGCTGCCCTTTCTGTTCAAAGTCCTTGACGCGCGCGACATGCTGTCCATTCAGGTTCACCCCTCGAAAAAGCAGGCGCAGGAAGGGTTTGCAAAGGAAAACGCCGCTGGCATCCCCCTCGATTCGCCGCGACGCAATTACAAAGACGACAACCACAAGCCGGAAATGCACCTGCCGTTGACCGATTTTTGGATACTGCACGGCTTCCGGCCCGAAGAGGAGATTCGCTTCGTCCTTGAAGCGGTTTTCGCATGGCGCGACTTGCGGCACGTCTTTGCCGTCGCCGGGATCGAAGGGCTTTATCGCCGCATCATGACGGCGGAGCAGAGCGAAATCGACGCCTGGCTGCAGCCGCACATAGAAGAGCTGCGTAGAAATCCGCCGCAGGACCGCGATTCTGCTGATTATTGGGCTTTGCGCGCCGCGGAGACTTTTCCTTTACCTGACGGCCGTCTTGACCGCGGCATCTTTTCGGTCTATTTGCTCAATCTTTTGCATCTTAGACCGAACGAAGGGACGTTTCAGGATGCAGGAGTGTTGCATGCGTATCTTTACGGCACTACGATCGAACTGATGGCCGCCTCGGATAATGTACTGCGCGGCGGTTTGACGCCCAAGTTCGTCGACGTCGATGAATTGCTGCGCACGGTCGTCTACCGCACCGGAAGGCCGCAGATTCTTGGCAGTGAACAGCCCTCATCCGCTGAGGAGCGGTTTATCACTCCCGCTAAAGACTTTCAATTAACCCGCCTTTCATTAAACGCCGGTGAATCTTTTACAACGGCCGGTAATGGGCCGAGCATCGGACTGGTTTACCAGGGAAACGTCGAAATCAAAGGGGATCTCGTCGTTCTACCGTTGCAGCGCGGCGAGGCCTTTTTCCTCGCAGACGGGGTCCAAGCCGAACTGACCACCTTGACAAGTGCCGAATTATTTTTTGCCGGCGTGCCTGTCTGAGGAGAGATTGTCCGGAACGAAAAACGCCTCGGCAATTGCCGAGGCGTTCCCATTCTTATAAAGCTGCAGATGGACCGCGTGAATTAGGCGATAAACTTGCGCAGGAAAGCGTAGCTTTGTTTGAGCGACGCTTTGCGGCGCTCCAGAGATCCTTCGTAAGCGCGGTCTTCCACTTCGACGCACACCGGCCCGTCATAACCGACGTCGGTCAGCGCCGAGAAGAACTTGCCCCAATTCACATCGCCGAGACCGGGCAGTTTGGGCGTATGGTACTCGAGCGGATTGGCCAGGAATCCGCAATCGTACAGCTTGTCGACGTCCAGCCGTGCGTCTTTGGCATGCACGTGGACGAACTTTTTGCCGAATTCCTTGACGGCCCGGTACACGTCGATGCCCTGCCAGACCAGATGCGATGGATCAAAGTTGAGGCCGAAATGGTCGCTGGGGATTTCTTCGAACATGCGGCGCCAAACTTTGGGACTGTGCGCCAGGTTCTTGCCGCCCGGCCATTCGTCGTTGGTAAAGAACATCGGGCAGTTTTCGATGCCGATCTTGACGCCTTTATCTTCGGCAAACTTGACCAGATCAGGCCAAACCTTTTTAAAGCGCGGCCAGTTGTCATCGATCGTCTTGGTCCAGTCGCGGCCGATAAAGGTGTTGACGACTTTTAGGCCGAGGAGCGGCGCCGCGCTGATCACCTTCTTGATGTGTTCGATATAGACCTGAGCTTCCGCTTCATCCGGCGCGAGGGGATTGGGATAGTAGCCCAGGCCGCTGATGGAGACGTTGTATTTGGCCAACAGCTCGTTGATCTTGGCCGCTTCGTCTTTGGTCAGCGTCGCTACATCGATGTGGGTGACGCCGGCATACCGACGCTCGGCCTTACCCTTGGGCCAACACATTACTTCGATGCACTCATAGCCGGTTTCGGCGGCAAACTTGACCACTTCCTCAAAGCTCAAATCCGGCAAAATGGCAGAGACGAATCCCAGCTTCATATTATCACCTCATGGTTTGTGAACGGATTGCTTTATTTGATTTTCGGAACGTCGATCCAACGCTGTTTTTGGTGGCTCTTGAGAATGGCTTCACAGAGAACGATTTCATGATGGCCGTCGGCAAAGGTCGGATACTTCACTTCGCCTTTGCAGCCGGCGGCAATATAGCTGTAGAAGGCTTTGAAGCACTGCTTAAAGCTGTCCGGGTAACCTTCGTTATGCCCGCCGGGATAGGTAATAAAAGCGCGCGCCTCAGGCGACACAAGACCGGGGTCGCGCAACAGAACCTGATTGGCTTCGTCCCGGCGACCGATCCACAGCTCGTTGGGCGCCTCGCTGTTCCAGTAATAGGCGCACTTGGATCCGGCGATCTCGTAACGCAGGCAGTTTTTGCGTCCGGCAGTGGTCTGTGACACCCACAGATTGCCCACGCCGCCGTTATCGAGCTTGAACAGGATCGTGCCGCAGTCTTCGGTGCTGATTTTGACCTCTTCGGTCGCTTCGATCTTTTGCACCTTTCCGGAAAAGGTCTCTACTTCGCCTTTGGGCCTACGACGCACGGGATGAACGATCTTGAGATCGGCGCACACGCTTACCACCCGGCGGCCGGTGATGTTCTGCAACAGGTCCAGCCAGTGCGTGCCGATGTCGGCAACGGCGCGCAAAGCGCCGCCTTCCTCAGCTAATACCCGCCAGTTATAGTCGGTGGGATAGAGCAGCCAGTCCTGAACGTAGCTGCCGACCATCGAATAGATCTCGCCCGCCTCTCCGGCGCTGATGCGCTGCCGAACCTCCAAATTGAGCGGATAGAAACGCATGTTATAATTGACGCCGGCGGCGCGGCCGCTCTTGGCCGCCAGGGCGACCAGTTCGCCGGATTGTTTCGAATTCATTGCCAGCGGTTTTTCACACAGCACATGCTTGCCCGCTTTGAGCGCCGCTTTGGCCATTTCGTAGTGCAGCTTGTTGGGCGTCGTAATGTG
>JAPDPN010000068.1:0-16400 GCA_034506455.1 Candidatus Zhuqueibacterota bacterium
CGCTCCCGTATCGTTCAGGGTTGGCGACGAACTCATCATACGAATATCGTTGTAACTGGCGGAGAATAGCCAGATACTCATCCAGCTTCTCCAACCTCTTGCGGATCACGTCTGGTCTGACCATGCAGCGCTCTCTGTTTATACGCCTGGCGCTGGACGTCCAGGTAGGGGCGAAAATCCAGAAACTGGCGCACAATTCTGGAAAAATACGCTCCCCGGTCGAAGTCCTCCGTCTGATAGATCACCCGGTTGTGACGCACAACCTCGTGTTTCAACACAATATCGTTCGTGTTGAGAATGACCAGATCGACCCGGCAAAACCCGGCGCGCGCCAGATCAGTCAGGATGTCGAGCCGGGGCAGTTCACCGGCGCCCGGTCGCGGAACAATCGCCAGATCGAGGTCGCTCTCGGCGTGCAGCCTGCCAGTAGCGGCTGAACCAAACAGGTAGACCGCCTGAATATCCGGGTATTTCTTGAAGATGTCGGGCAACTGTTCCAGTTCGGGGAACATCGGCGACCTCGGATGCTCTTGATGTCTCGCCCGTTCATTATACAGCCTGGGTTGCCAAGGCAGGGAGGCATTCCTGGCTCACAGGCAAAGTGCGAGAGATGTTGTCCGCGTCCTGACCTTGTTTCACCCTCACCTCCCGCCCTCACAAGCGTAGAGTTTTGGGGGGGCGAGGGGTGTTTGCTGCGTCTCGACGCCTTTTTCCCCTCATCCCCCCAACCCCCTCCACGCTGTGGGAGAAGGGGGCGTTGGGGCGTCACAATGCCTGTTTTCCCCCTCGTCCCCCCCGCCCCCTTCTCCCTCGCTGTGGGAGAAGGGGGCGTTGGGGCGTCACAATGCCTGTTTTCCCCCTCATCCCTCCTGCCCCCTTCTCCCGCAAGGGGAGAAGGGGGCGTTTGCCCATCCTGATGCCTGAAGCGGACAATTCAGTACGATGGCTCGCCGAAAAACTTTACCCTTGTGAGCCCCCGCCTCTGTGAGACAAGAGTGCACACCACCCTGTGTTCTCTAACATTCACATTTGTATTATACGCGAAGGCGTTGTTTGCGATATGTCGGGAGGCGTTGTGGTGTGCGATGTGTTTGGAGGCGTTGTGGTGTGCGATGTGTTTGGAGGCGTTGTGGTGTGCGATGTGTTTGGAGGCGTTGTGGTATGCGATGTGTTTGGAGGCGTTGTGGTATGCGATGTGTTTGGAGGCGTTGTGGTGTGCGATGTGTTTGGAGGCGTTGCAATGCAACGCCTCTACGGGCGATCGCTTGAAACTTTCAACATTCGCACACGAAACGTACGACATTCCCACATTCAACGCTCAACATTCAACGTTCAACGTTCCCACACCCGCAACCACATTTCGAGACTGATCCAGCGCCACACCTGGCGCGCGTCGCCGCCGCGCGCGCACCACTCCTCCACAGCATGACGGACGGCGGGCAGGTCGAGGTACGCGCCGCTCGCGGCGCCGTCGGCGAACAGATCGGGGCGCATCGCCAGCAGGTCGCGCTGCCAGGCGACTTCCGGCGTCTCGAAGCCGACCTTGTCGCTCCGCCAGGCAATGGCGTCGGGCAACAGCCCTTCCATCGCCCGCCGGTGCACCCATTTCGTCCAACCACGATGAATGCGCAGATGCGGCGCCTGCTGAAAAACAAACTCGACCAGCCGGTGATCGAGGAACGGCACGCGCGACTCGATGCTAAACGCCATCGAATTGCGGTCTTCGTAGCGTAACAGATGCGGCAGACTGCTCTCCATCACAGCATCGCGCAGATGGCGGTCGAGCGAGGTTTGTTCGCACCACGACGGAATGTCCGCCAGCGCAGCGCGGCGGCACTCAGCCGCAAAATCGGAACGCAGCACAGGTGGCGGCGGACGCAGCATCTGCCGTCCGACATACGCCAGTTCAATGGCGGGCGCGGGCAGGGTAAAGATCAGTGCGTTGCGCAGGAGAGGAATGGCAGGCTGACCGCTGCGCGCACTGATCAGCAACGCTTCGCTGGCAACCGTCGTTCCGCGCGCCCGACGCAACAGATCGCCCAGGTAGCGAGCGTACGGACGGTACCCTGCCAGCACCTCATCAGCGCCCTGCCCGTCGAGCAGCACCGTCACCCCACGTTCGCGCGCCAGCCCCATCACGCACCATTGCGCAAAAATGCTAGTTGACTGGAACGGTTCGTCCTGATGCCATGCCAGTCGTTCAAGATCGGCGTTCAGGCGCTCGACCGTTGGGAATACGAAGTGACCGTCAGCGGCGGTCGCACGCAGCACCCGTTCGATATGCCGCCGTTCGTTGTAGCGCCCGTCGCTGTCGTACACCGCGCTGAACGTCTTCTGGCGTTCGCCGATCTGCGCTGCCGAGAGACCATCCTGCCGCATGAGATGATTGACGGCGCACACAATTGACGACGAGTCAATCCCGCCGCTCAAACAGGTGCCGACCGCCACATCCGAGCGCAGTTCAAGCCGCACTGCGTCGATGAACAGGTCGCGGTACGCGGCGATGATGTCGTTGGTTGGACGCGGGTGATGATGATTGTCCGGCAGCGTGACATCATAGTAGCGTCGTGGTGCGATGGACGAGGCGGCGTCGATGCACAGGCAGTGTCCCGGCGGCAGCGCGCGCACCCCGGCGAAGAAGGTCGCGCCGCGCTGCGGACCGGGCAATCGTCCATCAACGAGAAAATGGTAGATTGCCAGCGGCTCCGGCTCGAACGGCAACGCATGGGGACCGACCAGCGCCTTGATTTCCGAAGCGAAGGCGAAGGTGTGCCGGGTTGCGGCGTAATAGAGCGGCTTGACGCCGAAGCGATCGCGCGCCAGGAACAACGTGCGCCGCTCGCAGTCCCAGATCGCAAACGCCCACATCCCGTTCAGACGGTCCAGGCATGCTTCGCCCCACTGCGCATATGCCGCCAGAATGACCTCCGTATCGCCGCCGCTGCGGAAGCGATGACCGAGGCGCTGCAACTCTTCACGCAGTTCAAGGTAGTTGTAGATCTCGCCGTTGAACACAATCCAGAAGCGTTCATCGGCGCTCGCCATGGGTTGATGCCCGGCTGGTGACAGGTCGAGGATCGCCAGGCGTCGAAACCCGAACGCCAGGCTGTATCCCTCGCCGCGCGCCTGATCGAGCGGCGGCAGCGCCAGCCGCCGGTCGGTCTCCGCGCCCGCGTAAGGCGCACACGCGCCCTGCGCAGGGTTCGCCAGCAGATACCCCTCATCGTCCGGTCCGCGATGGCGCAGGCGGCTCGTCGCCGTTTGCAGCGCCGTCAGATCAACCGGTCGCCCGTCACGATGCCAGATGCCGTAGATGCCGCACATGTCTTTTCCTGGGAGAACCGAGAACTGAGAACCAGGAACTGAGAACTGAGAACCAAGAACCAAGAACCGAGAACCAAGAACCGAGAACTGAGAACCAGGAACTGAGAACCAAGAGCCGAGAACTGAGAACCAAGAACCGGATGGCGGAGGCTAGGGATTAGAGAACCTGCTCATCTTCAACCTATAGCCTTCAAAATCCTCCTACATTCAGCGTTCAACGCACTGCCTTCCTTCTTTCTCTGTCTGTCCCTGTTACCCACGAAGGACACGAAGGCGCACCAAGGAGCAATTTCACTTTCAACCTTCCACTTTCCCACATGCACCCTCTCGCCTCTCGCCCCTGCCATCCACCAAGGACACGAAGGCGCACCAAGGGGCAATTTCACTTTCCACCTTCCATCTTCCACCTTCCCACCTGCACCCTCTCGCCTCTCGCCTCTTGCCTTGTCCACCGGCGCCTTCCCATCTCTCGCCTCTCGCCTCTCCCATCTACCAAGGGCACGAAGGCGCACGAAGGGGCAGTGCCACTTTCCACCTTCCACCTTCCACCTTCCCACCTGCGCCCCCCCTCTTGCCTCTTGCCTTACCTTCACCCTGCCGCCTGCGCGCGCTGAAGCAAGCGATTGCACAGTTCAACAACCTTTGACATTTCGGTGGACGCATTGATCCTGGCGGCAGCGACGCGCGCGGCGCGGCGCATTGCCTGGATGTCGTCGCTGCTGGACGGTTGAGAGTGCCAGCAACCTCCGCCGGATCGAACGACGGCGCCACCACGCCGCACTGCCACTCGCGGACAAATGCCGACATACCAGGGGACGGACCTACACAGACCGCCAGACCGGCGTGGGTGAAATCGAACAGTTTGTTGGGCAGCGCGATGCTGTTGTTATAGTTCGTCGGTTGGAGCAAATAGATCCCCATGTCGAACGATGCAATGCGCGGCACAACCTGATCGGGCGCGACCGGGTCGAGAAACTCAACCCGCCCTGGCGCAACGCGGTCGGCATAGGCGCGCAAATGTTGAATATATCCCTCATCGCCGACGAGCATAAACGAGAGATGGTACCGCTGATCGCAGAGGCGGAGCGTATCGATCATCGACTCCAGCGCACGCGCGCGGAGTGCGCTGCCGTGGTGGAGCATGCGCACCGTTTGGGGATTGACCGCGTGATCCTCAACGGTGACATATTCGGGCGCATTCAGCACGACCGTAGGCAGGAAGCCAAACTCCTCGCTGTAGCGTTGCGCAATCTCCGGCGCGACGGTCAGCGTTGCGTCAGCATGAATGGCATATTTGCGCAGGAAGTAGACCGTCATCGGCGCAGCGAACAATCGCCATTTCCACTGTTCCTCCCATTCGAGCGGCGCATACTCGTGCAGGTCGAGGATCAGCGGCGCATGCCAGCGCGCTGACAGCCGCCATCCCAACGGCAGCGCCGACCAGTCGTTGGCGAAGACCAGATCAATGCGTGTGTGTCGAAGCTGCTCGAACGCCTGGCGATAGAGGCGTTGCAGCCAGTACCAGAGTTCGTAGCAGGTGGAAGGTCGCCACACCCTTCCCGCCACCAGCAGCGCCTTGAGGTGTTGCATCTCATACCAGCGCGGCGAATCGACAGAGAACCAGCGCACGCCTTCGACATTCCGCCAGCGCTGCGGCGGCGCGCCGTACCCCAACACAACCAGGTCGTAGTGTGGCGCCAGGTGGTTTATCTGGCGCAGCACACGCGCATCGCGGGCGATGGGGGAGAAGGAAATGATGCAGATGGTTGGGCGGGAGCGCATACGTTCTTGTGATTGGTGGAGCGAAATCAATTGATCGTCTTATAACTTTGATATGTACCTTTGCCGATAATATGCCGTCTGACGAAGCAATAGCTCTGCGAAAGACACAAACTCGCGTTGTTCTATCAAACCTATACGGATTACGACTATGTAGAAGATAACAAGTAATATAACTGTGATTGGCAGTCGTAACGGTTGATCGCGCGAAATAACTGATGATGGGATGACCATGCAGACTGCTAAAGTGGCAGAGCCGATTAATTTTAGCCATTCGTAGGGAACACGATAATATCTTTGTCCTATTATTACATTTAAGAGGAAAGCGATAAAATTACTTACCAGTGTCGCTATTGAAGCACCTATAATACCAAGAATGGGTATAAACAAAAGATTGAGAAGAATATTGGTGATGGCACTGATGATATTTATCAAAACGAAAAAACTGGTTTTTTTGGCGATACTAATACCGGGGGCAAAGATGTACATATTTGCCAGAAAAAACGATGGAACCAGAAATGCCACCACGGCAGCGCCATCATAGAAATCAGGTGTTGTCAGGATTCTCAATAGATCCGACGAGAACATACTGAGCGCGAGAAAAACGGATAGAGCAAAGAACACAAACACTCGAAAAATCTTTGCAATCTGGAGCGGTGTCTCAGGTTCTTGATAGTATGTATAGATCAAAGGGGTTAATGAACTCTGAAAGCCGACCATGATCAGACCGGCGACAGAGGATAGTCGATACCCGATACTGTACAGACCCAACTCTTCAATAGAAAGAAGATGGTTGATCATGATACGATCAATATATAGACTCAGCCATATTGCAATGCTGGAAAAGACCAGAGGGATCGAGAATCGCAGCATTTCCCAGAGTTGATGCATGCTAAAGCGTAGCGTAAAACTCTTCCTCAACCAGAAAAGACCTAAAGCCGTTGCCAGCAGGCAGCCAGCAGCCATGCCGATCAACAGCCCCACAAGCCCCCATCTCAGAAAATACGCCAACCACACAGAGATAAGAGCGGTTGCCACGGTCATAACCAGACTGACGATAGCATACTGGCAACTGCGTAACTCCCAGCGAAACTGGTTCTGCACGAGATAGAGAATGCCATTTGTCCAGATATAGACGATGCCAGCCTGGAATTCGCGCACCAACCCCTCTTTGCCCATAATCAGACCGGCTACACTCGGGCTGAAGACAAGCATCAGAACTGAAAAGATGCTATAGCATACGATGGTGAACCAGAAAGCGGAAGATGCATATATCACTTTGCGATCAGAGTCTGGCTCAGCAGCATAAAATCGTGCTACTCCCTGAGAAACCTCCAGTGCGATGGTAAGATTGACAATCGAAGCAAAGACCGTCAACAACTCCAGTGATCCATAATCAGATGGACTGAGAACACGGGTGTAAAGAGGTACAAGAATAACCGACAATCCGCGTGATATGACTGTAGGAACGGAATAGATGATGCTGTCTGATAAAAATCTTCTCAGCATAAAGAGAGGAATTCCATCTCAGCGTTCATGTCTCTGTTTGAAACTATCATGTTCCTGACCATTCACCCCCGCGAACTCTAAAAAAGCAGAGAGAAGATCGGGACGATGATTAAGCTGGAGTGACTCCTTGCCATACTCTTCAACCATTGCCCGAATTATCTTCCTGGTTCGTTCAACCGGTAGACCAAAACCTTCCAGATACCGTGCCTGTCGCGGATTGAACCACCATTCATCAGGGATGTCACCTTCTATGATACGCAGATACCGTCTGGCCACTTCAACCGCTGACCACTTCTCCTGAACAAATCGCTGCGCCTCCTTGCCAAGCCGGATTCGCACGTCAGGATGTGTAATAAGGAACTCAATAGCGCGCTCAATTCCATCTGGATGACACGTCAGCGATGGAGGCCACATCCCCTCAGGCACAAATGACCTGAGCCGATCCAGACCATACCCGCCAACAACCGCAGGCTTGCCAAACCAGGCTGCTTCGGTGGCAAAGCCTGCCATCGGCGTGTCACTGTATATCTGATCAACCACAAAATCGCACCGAGCGATTTCTTCCAGCACTTCGCTATTAGGCCTTCCATGAACAAGGACAAATTCTATGTTGTATCCCTTGTCCTGTAAATTGCGAATGGATTGAATAATCTGTGGAGTTCCTTTCGCTGCGGGATGACTTGGTGAATGGAGAATACGGATCGGTCTTGATCCATCGCCCTCAGAACACTCAGCCCTAAGACTGCTACCTGTCGATTTAGATTTCGGCAGAAAAGGTAGACCTATGGCAAAAGTATTAATGAATGGACGTTCAATGAAGTGTGAAGTGGAAAATGGGGCACCTATGAGAACTGAAGCATATTTTTGGTGTAAATGAACTTTACGCTTCTTTGATTTTGTAATCCGATGAATGTGTTGTAACTTCGGAATATCTCCAGCCTTTGATTGGTAGGAACCGTCAATATAAGGTGGACGAGCTTCGCTTCCATGGGCAAGATTAGATATAACTCTCTTTCTTAGGGCCCAAAGCAAGGGCAAGTCAATATTGCGGTAGATAAGGGAAGTTCCAAACCCAAAAACGTATACATCATATTTCAGTATGCTATATGCCACCCAAAAAATCTTTATTAGTTCTTGTAATAATAAATAGAAGATTTTTGCTGCAAGAGAGTTTGCTTTCGTTTTTCGTTCTCGAAGCTTATTAATCAACAAAAGAAGCGATATTTTGATCTCACCGCCATATTTAAAAGGATGATCATAAAGTAATGCATAATCACAGATATAGCCGAGCTCCCTGAAACCTTCGGAGAGGTAAGTGTAGTAACCGGCAACTTCTGTTGTTCCAACTAATATTTTTATGCGATCTTTTTTCTTCATACATCCTCAAAACTCAAGCTCTTTTTAGTTTTGTCATGATGCGAAATGAGAGTGGTTTATCAGGGTTTCGGTTGCAGTGATTATCAACAATCTTTCTGAGTGTCACTGCAAAATCCTGAGATACCAATCGTTGACCTGGTTGAACGGTCTCTTCTTCTTTCTGAAAAGAATAATCTGTTATCAAAATACGTCCGTCAGAACAAGTAACCAGAAAGGTTCCATCCTCAAAAACAAACGAGATTATGCCAGGTTCTCTATCTACTCTGTCATCAAATGGAAAACATTCCCAGATAATAATCTCACTTCCATGTTCTGTACGTGTACGTAATCCGGGATACGGTCTTGTCAAAGCCCGGCAGTGCGCCCATACCTCCCCCACCGTCAGGCTCCAATCGGCAATCCCATCTTCTGGTTTACGCTGAGGAAAGTAAAACGCTTCACCGCGTTGTGGTCGAGCTTGCTGGAGCAGATCAGGATTTTTCAGTAACTCAATCATCATTTCCGCCATGCATAATGATGCTTTTTTGTATGAAATCCTGATATCATCAAAGTCGTTATAGTAGAACGATCTCTCAAGTACTATCGGACCATCATCTACACCAGGCGTAATTCGAAACAGTGCGAGATCGAAGCGTTTACAACCGAGCATAATAGCCCAATTTTGCGGAGAACGTCCTCTCCCTCTTTGAATTCCGTCAGGACTGCCGTGCCCTCCAACTGCCCCCAAAGCAGCCATTTCGATCAACCACTGCGGAATCAACCGTTGCCATCCATGCACCCAGATCAGATCAAAAGATAACTTAGACAGACGAGTCCTATCTTCGTTATTTCTCAGGCTATAGCTCTGCACATACAGGTAACGTAATCCCCACTTAGCAGCGAAAACTGACACGTCAGCAAATCCGCTTATATCATCTTTGTTGGCGACTGATGGATCGACCCCGACTATCGCCTCGACTTTGAATCCATGGCGCAATACTTCAGCGATGGCATCAAAACCGGTAGACAATGTACACATGACAAGCAGTCTTGGACCGGAAATCGACCTGGAGTTCATGTAAATATCTCCTTACATCTTTTTAGCGCGTTTCCATTCTTCTACTGCTTTGATGATAGCGCATAAAAACATGCACCCGCTTTCGAGATGAAAATCTGACAAAGAAATCACACCTCCTATGAGATGATCACGAACATTTCTCCAATACTGATACTTTTCAGTATCGAATTCATTATTGGAGACTGATTTGAGTAAGGATAGATAATTATCTTCGAGGCATGTGTTATTGTCCTTGTCTTCTTGGTAAATTTCATGTAATTTTTTTATCTGTTGCTCGTGCAGACGAAACAACTCAAGAAACAAAGTTTCTAAATGACCTGAATTCCAGAGATAATCGTACAATTCAAAGAGCGATGGGTCTATGTCCATCATAAACCAGAGATGTTCAACTAATCCAGCATGGTTTGCCCGGTTTGTCGCCTTCAAAGCGGCATCATAAGATCGTAGTGTTGCTCGAGCTCTTCCGTAGACACAGCGGAAGACGCGCTGTCGCGGCGGCATTGGGATGTCCTGCCACCACTCTGGGTGAGTAAGCACCTGTAGGCAATGATCCCTGGCCTCGCTAAGAACATCATAGAGCCGGCGGAAACGCCAGTATCCGTTCGAGTCGGAACAGTACCCGACCTCGCTCTTGAAGCGGCGCGAATAGCAGTTTATGAGCCCCCCATACTCCTCTTCCTCAAATCTCAAAAGGAAAGGGGTAGGATTATGAAAACTAAAGGCTGCAGGCCGAATGCCGAACAATCTCTCCAGTTGAGACGCCTCTAATCTGACTTTCTCAGCCAATGAGACTTCGTCTTTTATTCCATCATTATAGAACCCGGCATCAAGATGAAGACCAATGTCATGTCCGAGTTGTATAATCCCACGAATGAGTTCATATTGATTTTTCTCATGAATATTATAAAACTCGCTATGAACATTGATGAAATATGTTGACGAAATCCCTTCTTCATATTCAATTTTAGCAAGAGTATACGCTCTATTAATAGAAAAATCACAATCATGGCGCCAAAGAATGAACCGTTCGCCCCGGGGGATATTGCGATAGTTGACGAGAATATAGTTTTTCCTAGCAATCTTCAGCAGGGTTCGATAATGATCCTTTGTGAAGTCATTATCGAATGAAGCAAGATTAAGTGGCTCATTATCGACACTTATCATTATCTCAACCTTTCACGTACAGAATTGATATATTTAGTAAGAGGCACCTCATCCTCGCCCTCCAGTTGAACCTGCTTAATTCTGATTTTCCCGGTGCCACATGCCACCTCTACACCATCTGCGGTAATTCTGGTCACTTGACCAGGAACCGCGCAAAAGATTTCCTCGTCCCTCACCAGTTCCGCATCCCAAATGGTGAGGCGCCGTCCCTTGAATTCACAGAACGCACCGGCGTAGGGCTTGTTGCTCGCATTGATCAGTCGAAGCACTTCAATTGCTGACTTGCTCCAGTCAATACGACCGTCTTCTGGAAGGCGGGGGTAGCAGCGCAGGGCATCTGCTTGATTTCGGGACTGTTGTTCTAGAACGTAACCAGGGTTTACAGCCAGTTTTTCAATAGCTTCGAGCATAAGCTCAGGCGTTCGCTTAACCATCCAGTTCCAGACGTGGGTTATTTTTGTGCTCAGATCCAGAGGAAAGTAATCACGCGCAATGATGTCTCCGCTATCGAGTTCCCCGCCTGCCATCTTGTGGATGCACAGACCAATGCGTTCCTCGCCGTTGAGAATCGCCCAGGCCTGGCAGGCATTACCGCGATACCGGGGCAGATCGCCGCCGTGAGCATTGAGAATGCCAAACGGGAAAAGATCGATGATCTCTTGAGGAATGATTGTCGGATAGTTGACACTCACAGCAATATCTGACATGCTTTCCTTGAGAAATGCTATATGCTCTACAATCCGCGCTCCTCGCGCAAACGGCACGTTCCATGCTTCCGCCAGCGCTTTGAAATCTGCTGAAGTGCGGGCATATTCAGGCGCTTCTTTTGCAGTCAGGATGCAGGTAATAGTATGACCAACCCGCCTCAGAAGCACAGCAGTATCGTATAGAATTTCAGTTCTGCCAATGATGGCTATTCTCATATGCTTATGTTACAGTATAAAACGTCATATCGATTAGGAGTATATTTTATTCCATTAGATATTGATGATAGCAATAAAATAAAATGACTTATTATCGAATCAGACATATCATTTGTATACTTTAACGATAACTTATGCAATGTGCTGGACTAACTGAAAATAGGGGTCGTTATTTATTGATTGACCACGAAATTGCTTTGCCACCAGTTCACCGACTTTCAATCCAGCCGCATGAAGTTCAACCACTGGACGGGGACCAAGACCTGCCAGTGTGACTGCCATTCGATGTGGTTCAAGATGAATGCCCGGATATACCGTTAATCCTGCTGCCTGAAGCTCATCTACAGCTAGCAGTCCGGCAAATTGAATAATGGTCAATCCCGGTGCGCAGCGCATTAGTATTTCAGGCTCCAACTCTCCTCCTTTACCGAGAATAAGATCATCTCTTGTGTAATCAGCGATAACCAGAGCGTCCAGATCATGTAGATTGACCAAATCGCTTGCTTTGGGAACCAAATAAGCATCACAACCACACTTGGCAAGATAGTCTACAATAACCAATCCGAATTTGTCGCTGCTCACTATGACGACTTTACTTTTATGAAGTTCGATCTGAGCATCAAATAGTAATTTCTGGCAAAGACAACCACAATACGAGAAAATATCGAGTCCTGGAAAGTCTTCATTGGTTCCTGAAACTCTAATGCCATGAGCGCGACAGGCGTCAATATCAACATCACCCGGACGAAACTCCCAAGAATCGTGCATTAGCGACACAACTACCCCTGATTTCATAACTGCAATTGTTCTAGCATCAATTGGCCTGACAAAACCCAGGTTTGTAACAATATCTGCCTCGGCAAAAAAATCCATCCGACGTTCTGTAGCGATCTGGATAGAGTTGGATACACCACAGAGATTTGCAAGCGCATTTGTTTGTTCAATCACTTGATCGGCAGAAGCAAAGCGTGAGTCGCGAGTTAGCGCCAACACGCGATCAGCATTGGCCAAAGCAGCAATAATAGGAGTAACGACATACGGTCCACTTGCTGCTTCCGTCACAATCGTAAAGCCCCGCAGATCAAGGTGCAGGGTGGTTATTGTATGCTCGATCAGGTTTACTAACCGGCTCGGATTGCGAATGCCCGCTGCGCGAAGAACAGATCGCGCCATCTGATCAGAACTCATTTGTCTCCCCCTGTTGCAGTGTATCTTGCAGTTGATTTACAACCATACACTGCTCTTCCTCGCTTAATCCATCATACAGCGGTAACGAAAGAGCACGTGCAAATATGGCGTCAGCGCCAGGGAAATCGCCTGGACGATAGCCATAGCGAGCACGAAAGTAACTGGTAAGCGGCATGTGCCAGGTGCCAATTTGTGTTTCAATGCCTTTTGCACGCAGCGATGCAATAATCTCGGTGCGCTTCGCTGCTCCATACTCTGGCAGCAGAGCGACATAGGACTGATACACATGCGTTGCATCATTCACAGGAGGAGGAGGTTGTACATCGGTATTTTGCAATAGGGCATCATAACGCCTTGCTAACATGCGCCGCGCCTCGATAATCCGATCTATCTTCCGCATCTGCGTCAGACCTAAAGCGGCCTGGAACTCGGTCAGGCGGTAATTGAACCCCGGCATAATAAAATCGGACGATAGCGCGTCTGGATCCTGTCCGTGGTTGCGCAATGCGCGCATCGCCCGTGCTAAATGGGCATCATCAGTGACAATAACGCCTCCCTCTCCCGTCGTGATTGCCTTGCGCGGGTGAAAACTGAAACATCCAATAGCTCCCCATCGACCGGCAGAACGACCGTTGAGACATGCACCAAGGGCGCAGGCTGCATCTTCGATAACCGGCAGGCGATTTTGTTCGGCAAGCTCACAGATGGACGGCATATCAGCCATCCGTCCGAAAACATGGACAGGAATAATCGCCCGCACTCGCCGGGCTGTTTCTGGAGAACGCATCAGGCGCTGGAGAGTTGCAGCCAAAGCTTCGCTACTCATGTTGCCAGTCATCGGGCACACATCAACAAACACTGGCTGAGCGCCGCACAACTCGATGACATTGGCTGTCGCGATCCACGAATACGCTGCAACGACAACCAGATCTCCGGGACGCACGCCAAGTCCAAGCAACGCCAGATGCAGAGCCGCAGTGCAACTGCTCACGGCGATGGCGTGCTGCGCACCAACATAGCTTGCTATCGTCTGTTCGAAGTCCGCCACTCGCGCCCCCTGGACCAGATAGCCAGATGCGAGCGCTTCCTGCACTGCCAGAAGATCGTCGTGATCAATACAAGGGATAGCAAGCCGAATCATAGTCTCGCTCGATAGTATTCTGCTGTCCGTAGAATGCCTTCTTCCAAATCCACCCTGGCTTCGAAGCCAAGCAACTCGCGAGCTTTACGCACAGAAGGAACTCTCAACTCTACGTCCGCGTATCCTTTGTAGGTAAACTCTAGCCTTGAGTTGGACTTAAGCACGCGCACAACCGTGTTGGCCAGTCCATAAATCGTGGTTACCGCCCTCTGGTTGCCGATATTGAAAGACTCGCCTACTGCTCGCGGATGTTCCATCGCCAGCAACACCCCGGCAACCATATCGTCAACATAGCACCAAGCGCGGATCTGCGTGCCGTCGCCGTGGATCTGGAGCGGTTCATCACGGAGTGCGCGAATGATAAATGTTCGGAGTGCTCCTTCACCAACCTGACCAGGTCCGTACACATTGAATGGGCGCACAACTGTGGCGGGTAATCCGTATTCCTGATAATAGGCGATGGCCAGATGCTCCTCTGCCAGTTTACTGACCGCGTATGTCCAGCGCGCCTCACCCACCTTGCCAATGATTGTATTATCCGCTTCACTGGATCGGAAAGCATATTGCCCGAATACTTCGCTGGTAGAAAAACACACGACTCGATCACACCGAGGTAAACGCGCTGCTGCCTCCAGAACATTGGCTGATCCTACCATATTGACGCGCATTGTTGTGACCGGACTTTTGATTACAGTATCAATGCCCGCAATAGCAGCGCAATGCACGACAATGTCAGCACCCTGCATGGCGCGGACTAAGCGTTCCTGATCAAGAATATCACCTTCAACAACTGTCAGATTTGGATGGTTGCGGTGCGCTTGCCCTTGTAGCGAGTCGCGCCAGAAGTTATCGTAGATAATGACCTGGTTACGCTCGATCAAACGACCTGCCAGCGCCGATCCAATAAAGCCAGCGCCACCCGTAATGAAGATTCTCTTTCCCTCGATCACTGTCAGGTCCTCCTGTCCCGTGAAACACAGCGATCTCCATACCCTCCGCTGCGCCTGTCACTCCTGCCGTCTATGTCTCTTCAATTTCGGATGGAGCGAATCGACCGTCATATCGCCCTGGTGAACCGGCAATGTGAATTTGCTGCATGTCGCTGCTGCCCTCGCCTTTCAGTTGCGGTACAGATCTGCTTTCAGAACACTGCGCAATCACGCAATGCAACTGGCGTAATTCCTCATCAGTGCTCACGTATGCCCAGGCGCCAGCAAAGCTAATGGCGTCAGGTTTTCCGGCGATGCTTTTCAATTTTGCGCGTCCCTCATAACCTCATACGTATCCCCTCAAGCCAAGAAATCTATCACACTCCATACCGTAGTATAGCCTTCTCGCACCAGGGAGTACGTCACAAAATCGTATCGATTCGCATACAAAGTCGCTACAAAGCCAGCGAGGCAGAGAGGTTGAAGGTTGAAAGTTGGAAGGTTGATCTGTGACACCCTGGACAAAGGGTAGCAGCTTTCACGCCCAATCTCACACTCCTTGGGTACGACCATCACCCTCTCACGCTACACAACGCAGATGATGCGCTGATTGACGATGTATTGTCGCCGCAGGGCTGCGACCAGCAACACGGTTTCGTCCAGCGGCAGAGCGCATTCACCGACGCTGTGCGCGTAGCGTCGCCTTCGTGTTGCATTTCGCAACAGTAACCAACCCTACCACAGAATACAGGTAAGAGTCCTTGTGTTTCAAGTGCTCTTCTGAACGATACCAGCATAGTGGAGCGCTTGTTACGCTAGCGAGCGATCACCATCAACCTGGACATCGGGACCACGACTGATCGGCGTATCAGGCATCGGTGCGAGCGGCGCAAAGCCGAGTCTTTTCGCATTGCCGACCGCTGCGGGCTGATGAACATTATGAGAAAATCCGATCTAGCCCGCGAAGGCGGGCTTCGCAGCAGGCGCCCGCGACTTCAGTCGCCGGGCAGGTAGGCGGATAGCGGAATAATTTTTCAAAGTCCATCAGCCGCCAGGCGGGTAGACTCAAAAACCATCAGCCGCCGGGCGGGATAGATCAGAAAGCGCACGACCTGACGACGCAGGGACACCAGATGTATGTCCATCAACCACCGGGCAGGCGACTCGCTCTATCCGCGCAGAGCGCCGCTACCCCTCGCCGCGCAGCCGTCGCAGTTCCTCCTCGAGTTCACGCAGGCGCGTCTCGGCAGCGGCGCGCGCCTCGGCTTCGCGGCGCGCCTGTTCTTCAGCAGCCTGTCGCGCTGCGGCTTCCTGCTGCGCCCGTTCCGCTTCGCGGCGCGCCTGTTCCTCGGCAGCGGCGCGCGCCTCGGCTTCCCGCTGCGCGCGTTCGGCTTCGTCCCGCGCACGGGCTTCCGCCTCCAGCCGCGCCCGCGCTTCGGCTTTCGCCGCCGCCCACGCCTCCGCCGCCCGCTCCTCCGCCTCGATCACGATCGTCGTCAACGTCGCATAGTCCCCCATCCGCCGCCCCTGCGCGTCGAAACAGTAGACTTCGTTCCCCTCCGTCCCGATCCAGACCCCCAGCGGCACCAGCCACAGCCGTCCCTCCGCGTTCGGTGCCAGCGGACGATATGCGCCGCCCGCCAGTTCATAGCCCAGCACGCGCAGTCGCCCCTCGCCGCGCTGCTCGTAGGCGTCCACAATCACGTACAGCGGCACGCCCGCCAGCGCGTAGTGCGTCACCTTGGTCTCCAGGTCGAGCGCGCGCGTCTCCGGCGAGGTCACTTCGACAATCAGCGTCGGGCGCACCCCTTCCTGCGCCACGTCGAATGTGCTCCAGTTGCGGATGATCTGCACGCCGAACATGACCATAATATCCGGTCCATGCGCGCGCAAGCCGGGGACGTCCCAGGCGATGCGCACGTCGCTGAGGACGACGGCGTCGGGACGGTCGGCGACGCAGGCGAGAAAGACGTCCGCCAGATAGCGCACGCGCCGCTGATGGTCGTAGT
>JAPDPN010000069.1:0-3789 GCA_034506455.1 Candidatus Zhuqueibacterota bacterium
AATCATTCACGCCACCCTTCTGTTGATACGAAATCGTTTAAATATAGTCCTTCGAGTTGCTCAAAGCAATTGAAAAAGTTGAACATGACACTGTTTTACAGCAGAAGGCGATATTTCAAAAGCAACGAATCTGACGATCCGGGTAATGCCGGCGAAAAGCAAAACGCCCCTCAGATCGACGACTTTGGCCTGAGGGGCGCTGTAAAAGGGGGCAGAAAAATAACTATTTATCGTCTGCGTAATAACGGCCGATGCGTTCAATAATGGCTTTACGAACCTGCAGCGGATCGATGAGTCCCATGTGCCGCAAAAGGATCTCGCCGCCCGGCGCAATTAACATCGTGTAGGGCAGAGCGCCGCTCCACTGCGGATCGACCGCCTCGATCAGTCGGTAAGCATCGACCTGGGCGTGATAGTTGCGCACCGCCGCCTGTTTCTGCTTGAGGAACTCTCTGACTTTGTCCGTGAGCTGCGGTTTGTCGGCGCTGAGTGTCACCAATTCCACGCCGCGATTCCGGTAGCTGCGATGAATGGCCACCAGCTCCGGAAATTCCACGACGCACGGCCCGCACCATGTAGCCCACACGTTGAGCAGAACCAGCTTTTGCGTCGGATTCTTGATCAGCTCGCGGATGCCCGCTTCGTCGATCGGCGCAACGTCGACCGGCTGCGCAGCCCACTCTTGATTCAGCTTGGCCACCCAGGCCGCCTTTTCCCGCCACTTGATCGAACAGCCGAAAACCTTGGTTTGCTCCACCGGTACCGGCCTGCCGGCCAAAAGCGCTTCGATGGCATTTTCCGCGTCCTTTGACTGCGCCGGGATGTACGGATTTTCCGTGTCGTCGATGCGGCCTTGATAGCGCAGCCGCCGCTCCTTGTCGAAAATAAAGACGTGCGGCGTCGCCTGCGGCCCATAGGCCCGCGCCGCTTTCTGCTCGTCACCGTCATAGAGATAGGGGAACGGCAGCTTGAGCTCCTGCGCCCGCTTTTTCATGTCTTCGAATGAATCGCCGAGATCCGTATAGCCCATCTCTTCCAATGCCAACGCCTGCGGCGCATTGGACGAAACGGCGACGAAATCGACCTGCGGATATTTTTTCGCCAATTGAATGAGCTTCTGCTCATACGCCTGCGCCGTCGGACAATGGTTGGCGGTAAACACAATCACCAGAACGTCGGCCTTGAAATTTTTTAGAGTATAGATCTTGCCGTCCACGCCGCGCAGCCTGAAATTCGGCGCTTTAGCGCCGACGGCCAAAGGCTGGACTTCGTCGGCAGCTAGTATTGAAGATGCCAAAAGCAAAACCATCAGAATCCTCATAAACTTGCTCCTATTCATTGACCAGAGTTGAAATCGACTCGCCCAAAAGGTTGATCGGCTCGCTCAGAGCAACCGATCCGATGCGAAAACAGTTTTCATACGCCGAGGTACGGTACATGGTGAAGGATTGCGGAAGCCCCTCGCCCATTAGGCGGATCTTTTTAATGGGTTTACCGCGATTGATGAGCACGATCGCCCACCGGTCGGTCGCCGGATCTTGAAAAGAGACGATCAACACATCCTCGTCGAAACTGCTCGACTGCCGCTGCACCATGCCGGGACGAATGAATTTATAGTACTGTTTCGAAACGTTGTAGCGCGCCGTCTTGATGTCGCGGCCTAAAATGAGACCGTAAGGAAAAGCGGCAGGATTGTTTTCCGGGACGCTGAGGGCCCAGTGCAGCCAGGCGGAAATCCGGCCGTAATAGAGGGCAAAGTGAATGGACTGCGCCATCTTGAGGGCGCCCTGCCAATCGTTGCTGTAACCCGAGGTCTCGGTCATCCACAGAGGAATGCCGTAAGGCGCCCCGGCCTCGTACAGCTCGCGCCATTGATTCGCCTGGTAGCCTTGGCCGGTCTTGCCGTCGAGCGCATAGCCGTGCACGGCGTTGGCGCCGATGTACTTGCGTGCCGCGGCGTTGTTCATTCCTGCCCTCACAAACGACATGACGCGCGCATGGTAGCCGAGATCTTCGGGCGTAAAGATCTTGGCGGAAAGGCCTTCGCGCTCCATCCGCGCGCCGACTACTTCAATCAGGTTGGCGAGCTTTTCCGGACTGTAGACGCACGAGTCGTACGGCTCCTCAAAGGCGGGCTCGTTCTGCAGGCTCACGGCGTAGACCTCGATCCCCGCCACGCGCTTCATCAGCAAAAGATAGGCGCAGATGAATTCGGCAAACTCTTGGAACATGTCGTCGCGCAAAGCGCAGTCGGTCGAGTAGGGATCGGGCGCATCCTCGCGTTTTCCGGCCGTCTGGCCGCTCTTTTTCATCCAGCCCGGCGGGCTCCATACCGAGGAGATGATCTTGACGTCGCCGCGTGCGGTCACGGCTTTCAAATAATCGATGCGCCGGCTGAACGATTCGTCGCCGCCGGCGTGGATGGTAAACCCGTCCCAATTAAAGTGATTGGGATCATTGTCGTCGTTGACCGCCTCGAGCGACGGCGGTACATTGGTGCGCAGGATCGTCAACCCCAAATCGTTCAGCAACAGATCGACGAACTCGGGACTGTTGTACCAATTGGCAAAGCCGCCGTAGCCGCCGAACCCTTCGATCGTCTGGTAGCCCACTCGACGATTTACAGCCGCCAGGGTCTTTAGCTCCGGCAGGGTCAGATTCTTTTCCAAATCGCTCTGCTGAGCGTCGATAATAAAGCCTTCTTCAACCGTGTAAATCAGCGCTTCCTTTTGCACGACGATGGCGAAAACCGCCTGCGCGGTAGACTTGGCCAAAGTAATAGGCGCGGAAAGAGCCGTTCGGCCGCCGTCCGCCAAGGCCATCTTGATCGTTTCCGAACGCCCGTCGCCGTGCAGGCGGCAAAAATAGACGCCCGCTGCGGCTCCGGCGCCGTCCCAATGAAACAGATGCCTTCCAGCCGGTAAAACATCGTCGAACAACTCGGCGATCTTTTCACCGCGAACGTTGTAGACGACCAGCGAGATTCGTTCCTCTTTGGCTAACTCCACCGGAATGATCGTCGAGGGATTGAAAGGATTGGGATAATTCGGCTGCAGTCGATGGCCGGTTATGATCTGGGCGCCGCCGCGCACGGCGCTGGGAGCCACATTTAAGGTGAGACGGTATTTTCCCGCTTTGTCCGTCACGGCAGCGCTCGTATCGCCGTTCGCCTGGGCGATGAAAAACACCTTTGCCGACGCCACGACCGCTCCCGACTCGTCGCTCACCACGCCGTGCACCTGAACTTGGGCATAGACCGTCGACACGGCGAACAAGACAAGCACGGTGTATAAGCATAGTTTCATCTGATCTTTCCTCCTCATTGGCGATTCGTCGGTTGCAAAAGGCGAAT
This sequence comes from Candidatus Zhuqueibacterota bacterium, assembly GCA_034506455.1. Lineage (GTDB taxonomy): Bacteria > Zhuqueibacterota > Zhuqueibacteria > Residuimicrobiales > Krinioviventaceae > Fontimicrobium_A. The sequence continues at coordinate 3,353 of JAPDPN010000069.1, forward strand.
GATTTATTTTCCGAGTTGCGGATCAACCGATTTCCTTGGATCGATGATGCCGCCAACGTTTAAGTTTTTTATCGCCGTTATCAACCGCTTTGATTCGTGTATTTCCTATTTTTTGCTGATAAACAAATTTTCCTTGCCCAACAATTCCTCTCTGCTGGTCGAGGAAGCCCAATAGACCTGGAGCAGCTCGTCGCCGCCCGCCTCGAAAAACTCGAGGCGGAAGGGATGGTAACCGGCGGCCAACCCGATCTGTCCGGAACGTCGGCGCGGCGGATGGCGACCGTCGTTGTCCACCGCCAGCTGCCCGGCGATGTAAAGCCTGCTGCCGTCGTCGGACAAGAGGGAAAAGGTATAAATGTCGCTGGTCGGCGCCAGGAGAAAACCCTCAAAAACGAGCGCATAGGCGTCGCTCTGTTCCGCGTAGGTAAGATCGATCG
>JAPDPN010000069.1:3889-10333 GCA_034506455.1 Candidatus Zhuqueibacterota bacterium
CCGCAGCGGCCGCGTCGGGCGCGATTTTCCGCCAACCCCAGCGAGGGGCTTGCTGCAGCAGTTGGCGCAGAAACGCCAAGCGCGCCGGGCTCTCGCCGTGCAGGGTGCCGCCTTTGTTCCACCAAATCCATTCGTTCCGCGGGTCTTTGATCGTCTCGCCGTGCGTGTAAAAGGCGCCGTCGAGAGCGGCAACCCAAAATCGGCGGACGATCTCCTGCGCAGAATACCGCCCCCAGCTCGGGATCAGATTGCCCTCATAGGCCTGCTCGTCGATCAGAACCGGCTTTTTGATCCGCTCGACAAACGCGGGGAGCTCATCCCACGAGAGCCCCTGCACCGAACAATGGGTAATCCACGGTTTGGCATAATCGTACAACAGCCGCCGGTTGTGAATTGTACGCGGGTGACGATAGGGGTCTTTTTCGTACAGAATTTCAAAAAAGCGATCCCAGTCCTCCTCGCTTTTTCGATCCATGGCGTCGTACTCTGCGGCAACCGTCCACCAAATGTTGCGGAAAGCGGCCAGCCGCGCGATGACGTAGCGCAGATAAAAGTCGTCGGTCGCCTTGTCCATTTCGGCGTAGCCCCATCGATCCCAAGGGTGAAAGAGGATGAGGTCGGCTTCCACACCGATATTGGCCAGATTGACGATTCGCTGCTCCAAATGCTGAAAAAAGCGCGGGCTGAAGCGGGAAAACTCGTTTCTGCCTTTACGGCTGCGCGGAAAAGGGTAGAGGGTGGGCTCGTTGGTGGTGTAGAGGTAATGCATGGGGAACAGGGTCATGCGCAGTCGGTTAAAGGAGCTCGCCGCCAGCGAGGCCAGGGTGGCTTCCTGCTTCTCCGGCGGCTGATGCACCCAGGCAAAAGCCGTGGTGCCCATAGGATAGAAGGGCGTACCGTCGGCATAAGCGAAAGCGCCTGTCTCGTTGATGCGCACCGGCCCGTGGTTTCCCGGCGAGGCCGGATAGCAGAGGAAGGTGCCGCGTTGCCCAGTCAGCATTGGTGAGTTGCTGTAAGTAACAAAGCGGTACTCGCCGACCCGCTCGGGCATGAAGCGGATTTTATAGATTCCGGCGCCGTCGTAAAAGCCGTCGACGCGCGTGGAGTCCTGATAGTAATAAAAGACCGCCTCCAGCTGCACTTCGCGGAAGGGGTTGCCCTTTTTCGGACCTTCAAGCGTAATTTCGAGGACCGTCCATCGCTCTACGTAAACGGGCGACTGCTTTTGCCAGGGTGTGATCAGGGAGCTCGATTCCCAGATCTTTTGCGTCCATCCGGCCGATGTGCCCAGCAGGAGCACGGCCGTCCAAACTGTTGCTCTGCTCACCTCAAAGCCCTCCGTTGCCGACCGTTACAGTATACGCATACCCCTGTCCATTTTCAAGCGGGAAAATCAAAAAAGGTCAAAAGTCCAAGGTTAAAGGTCGAAAGACGAAGGGCGATGGGAAAAGGCCGAAAACCGACTTTGCTTGATTTTTAGTTAGGCGATTAACTATATTGTGACAATGATCCGTCATAACAAAAGGACAAGGTTATGAAACGACTCATCACCGCCTCCACAATCCTGATTGCGGCCGTTCTTTCGGCCGAAGAGGGGATGTGGCTGTTAACCCAGTTGCCGGAGCTGCAGCTGGAATCCAAAGGCCTCCAGATTACCGCCGAGGACATTTATAGCCCCGACAAGCCTTCGATCGTCAACGCCATCGTCTGGCTGGGCGGCTGCAGCGCTTCGTTCGTTTCGCCCGAAGGCTTGCTCGTCACCAATCATCACTGCGCCTTCGGCGCTCTGCAGCGGGCTTCCACCAAGGACGCCGACTATATCGCCAACGGCTTCTTGGCGCGCACGCGGGAAGAAGAGATGGAAGCGCGCGGCGTCTACGCTTACGTCCTGCAGGAGATGCGCGACGTCACCGATGAGGTGCTGGCCGCCGCCAAAGGCGGCAAGGATCCCGTGCAAAAGGATCGCAGGATTACGGCCAAAATCACGGAAATGACCGACCGGATCGAGGGCGAGCGCGACGACCTCTACGCGCTCATCGCCACCATGTTCGAGGGCAGGCAGTACATCCTGTTCGTATACAAAAAATATCAGGACGTTCGCCTGGTCTATGCTCCGCCCGCTGCGATCGGCAATTATGGCGGCGACATCGACAACTGGATGTGGCCGCGGCACACCGGCGACTTTACCTTTCTGCGCGTCTACCAGGGGCCGGACGGCAGCGGCGCCAAATACAACCCGGCCAACGTGCCCCTCAAGCCCAAGAACTATTTGCGCATCGCCTCGCAGCCGATCCGCGAGGGTGATTTTACCTTCATCCTCGGCTTTCCGGGCCGCACCACCCGCTGGCGAACCTCCTACTCGGTGCAATGGAACCTCGAGTATGCCTACCCCTCCAGCATCGAGAACTATCAGGAGCTGATTCAGCTCATGAACGATCTCACCAAAGACTCGCCCGAAGGCCGCATCCGTGTCGCCAACATGGACAAGAGCTTTAACAACGTCATGAAAAATTATCAGGGCAACGTGGAGGGCATGAAGCGCACCCGTTTCCTGGAAAAGAAACGGGCTTTTGAAGCCGAGTTGACCGCCTTTCTCGCCAAGGACCCCAAGCTGCAAAAGCAGTACGGCGACGTTTTGCCGCGCATCAAAGCCCTTTACGACCAACTGGCCCTCACGCGCGAAAAGGACGATGTGCTGAACCTGTTCAGCTCTCAGGCGGGTACACTGGCGGGCATTACGCGACAGGCTTATACGACGGTGCGCGAGCGAGAAAAGCCGAAGGATAAACGGGATCCCGACTTTTCGGAAAAGGACGTCAAGGAAACGGTCGATCGCCTGCATCTGCGCTACTACAACTTTTGGGAGCCGGTGGACAAGGCCATGCTCAAGCGGGCGCTGGACAAGGCGCGCAACCTGCCCGCCTCACAGCGCATTGCCGTCCTCGATCAGCTGTTTCCCAACGAAGAGGCTGCCCAGGCCTTTGTCGACCGCGCCTTTGCCGAAACCAGGCTAAAGGACGTCGAGTTTGCCAAATCCTTGTTCAACAAGAGCGCAAAGGAACTCGATGCGCTCGGCGATCCGCTGATCGATCTCATGAAGGCGCTCTATCCGGCTTTCGACGACCTCAAAGAGCGCAACCGCGTCTTTAACGCCCAGATCAAGGAATTGCGCAAGTCCTATTTGGACGCCCTGTCGATCTGGAAGAAAGGTCTTATTTATCCCGACGCCAACAGCACCATGCGTTTTACCTACGGTTATGTAAACGGCTATCGGCCGGCGGATGCCGTTCAGTACCTGCCGTTCACGACCCTGAGCGGTGTAATCGCCAAGCATACGGGCGCTGAGCCCTTTGACGCGCCGGAAAAGCTGCGACAGCTCTATGAGCAAAGGGATTTCGGCCGCTGGTACGACGCACAGCTCAAGGATGTACCGGTCAACTTTTTGCATGAATGCGACATTACCGGCGGCAACAGCGGCAGCGCGGTCATGAACGCCCGCGGCGAGCTGATCGGCCTGGCCTTCGACGGCAACTATGAGGCGCTGACCAGCGACTGGCAGTACGACCCGCAGCTGCAGCGCACCATCTCGGTGGACATCCGCTACGTGCTCTTTATCGTCGAAAAGTTTGCCGGCGCGAGGTGGTTGCTGGAGGAAATGGACGTTCGGTAGTGGTTTTCTTTTCGGTCCGGTTATGAAGCCCACGCCGGCGAGATATATTCTGCGCAGCCTGGTTCATTATCGCCGCACTCACCTGGGTCTTTTTTTGGGCGCGGCGCTGTGCACCGCCGTCCTGACCGGCGCCCTCGTCATCGGCGATTCGGTCCGCTTCAGCCTGCATCGGCTGGCGCAGGAGCGGTTGGGCCGCGCCGAACAGGTGATGTACACCGGCGAGCGCTTTTTCCGCGCCGAGCTGGCGAAGGATCTGCAGCAAAAAGGCTTGCCCTCGGCGGCTATGCTGCGGGTGCGCGGCGCCGCCGTAAATCCGAATGAGGAACGCCGCGCCAACGACGTGCAGGTGCTCGGCGTCGACGGCCGTTTCAGCGGGCTGTTTCCCGACAGTCCGGCGGCGACGCTGCAGCCGGGCGAGGTCGCCGTCAACCGGCGCCTGGCCGCCAGGCTGGGCGTTGCGCCCGGCGACGAGCTGCTGCTGCGCTGCGAAAAGCCGCAGGCCCTGCCGCGCGATGCCCCCTTTGCCGCACTCGAAAATCTGCAGGTCGCCGGACGGTATCGTATCCGCGCCGTGCTCTCGCCGCAGCAGGGCGGACGCTTTCATCTGCAGACCCATCAGGTCGAGCCGTTTACCGTATTCGTCAACCGCGAGGCCCTTGCCGAACAGATCGAGTTGAGCGGCCGCGCCAACCTGCTTTTGAGTCGCGGCGGCAACGCCGAGACGCTGCAGCGGGCGCTTGCCGATGCCTGGCAGATCGAAGACGCGTCGCTCTATCTCGTTGCCGTAGCGCCGCAGACCATCGAACTGCGCTCGCAGCGCGTTTTCCTCGAACCGGTCGTCCTGAGGGCCGTCGACTCGCTTCCCTATCCGCGTCAGCCGGTTTTTACCTACCTGGTCAACGAAATTCGCCTGCGCGATCGGGCGACGCCCTATTCTTTCGTCTCGGCGCTCGAACCGGCGCCGATCGAGCTGAGCGACGACGAGATCATTCTCAACCGTTGGGCCGCCGAGGACCTCGCAGCGCGCCCCGGCGATACCCTGTCCGTCAGCTATTTCGTCCTCGGCGCCGGCCGCCGGCTGATCGAGCAAAGCCGCACCTTCCGCCTCAAAGCCGTGGTGCCGCTTGCAGGCCGTTACGCCGACCCGAATCTGATGCCCGACCTGCCCGGCCTGTCTGGACGCGAAAACTGCCGCGATTGGGACGCCGGTTTTCCCATTGACCTGAAAAAGATCCGCGACAAGGACGAAGCCTATTGGGACGCCTACCGCGGCACGCCCAAGGCGTTCATCTCGATGATCTCGGCGCGCCGCATGTGGAGCAACCGCTTCGGCGAGCTGACCGGCGTGCGCTTTGTCGGCGTCGACCCCGATTCGCTGCGCCGCAGCCTGCTTGCCGCGCTGACGCCGGCAGAGGTCGGACTCGTGCCGCAGCCGGCGCGCGGAGCCGAGGCCGCCGATCCGTCGGTCAGCTTTTCCCAACTCTTTCTCGGATTGTCCTTTTTCCTCATCATCGCCGCCCTGTTGCTCACGGCCCTGCTCTTTTCCTTCGAGGCGCAGCGCCGCCTGCAGGAAACCGGCCTGCTGCTCTCCCTCGGATTTCCTCTTGGCCGCGTCCGAAAGATGCAGTTTGCCGAAGCCGCCGTCGTTGCCGCCGGCGGCAGCCTCTTTGGAATTTTACCCGGCCTTTTGTACCATCAACTCATTCTGCTGGCGCTCCGGACGGTGTGGCGGGACGTGATCGTCGGCGCCGAAATCCGCCCGTATCTGCGCATCGGCACTTTGGCAGCAGCTTTTGGCGCCGGCTTCCTCATGTCCCTGCTCGGCCTGGCCGTCGTCCTGCGGCGGAACAGGAGCCGCAGCGCCGCCGAGCTCTATCGCGGTCTTGCCCGCCTGCCGACCCTGCAGACCTCCGGCGGTAAAATCAGCCGCGCCGTTCTGATCTTGGGCCTGGTCGGCGCAGCCGTTGCTCTTTATCTCGGCCGGCAAAGACCGCAGGATTTCCTCACCTTTTTCGTCGCCGGCGTCTCGCTTCTGCTCGCTCTTTTGGCAGGAGCCGATGCGGCGATTCTTCGTCTCCCTCGCCGGCCTTTGCGGCCCAACCTCGTCGACGCCGGCAGGCGCAATGTCGCCCTCAACCGCCGCCGCAGCCTGACGGTCATCGGCATGACCGCCGCCGGCGTGTTCTTGACCCTGACCGTCGGCGCCCATCGCCTGACGCCGCCGAAAAATCCTCAAGACCCCGCCTCCGGCACCGGCGGCTTTGCCTTTTGGGGCCAAAGCAGCCTGCCGCTTCTCATGGACCTGAACGACCCTATCGAACGCGAAAAACTGGGACTTGAAGACGACTTGGCGGTCCTGCCGCTGCGCCTGCAGGAAGGCGACGACGCCTCCTGTTTGAACCTGCACCGCGTCACTCGGCCGCCCCTGCTCGGAGTCGACCCGAAAAAGCTGCACGAACGACAAGCCTTCTCCTTTTCCCAGCTCGCCCCCGGCGTTCCTGCCGAAGCGCCGTGGACGGCCCTGCAGGCCGCCGGAGAGGAAGAGGTCATTCCGGCCGTCGCCGACCAGACCGTCATCATTTGGGGACTCGACAAACAGGTCGGCGACACCCTGCACTATGTCGACGAGTACGGCCGGCCGTTCGCCGTGCGTCTTGTCGGCGGACTGCAGAATTCCATCTTTCAAGGCAATCTGCTCATTGATGAACAAGCCTTCGTCCGCCGCTTCCCCTCGACGTCCGGCTACCGGGTGCTGCTCATCGATGCGCCGCAGC
>JAPDPN010000069.1:10433-13099 GCA_034506455.1 Candidatus Zhuqueibacterota bacterium
TGGTTCGTGCAGGCGCCGTACGTCCTTGGCGTCGTTGCCGTGCCCGAGGAAGCCTGGACGCGCCGCGACGGCGTCAACTATGCCGAAGTCGATGCGACCATCGCCTTTGATCATCTGATCCTGCAGGCTGCGGACTTGGGCCTCGGCACCTGCTGGGTCGCCGCCTTTGATCCCGAAGTGGCGCGCGAGCTGCTCAACTATCCGCCGACCTGGCGGCCGGTTGCATTTACGCCGCTCGGCTACCCCGCCGATGCCCCGAAACCGAAGATCCGCCGGCCGCAGCAGGAATTGGTCGCGTTTCTCTGAAATCCGTTCCGCGGCAGCATCAAACCTGCCGCTTACCCTATCATCAGCTCGAGGAGTCGCATGAAAAAAATTGGTTTGCTCCTGCTGCTCGCCGCTACGGCTTGGGCGCAGGGGCCTTATCTCAGCCTCTCCGCCGGCTTTGCCGTGCCGACCGGCGACTTTGCCGCACAGCGCCCAAACGCCGACGTCGGGTTCGCCAAGATCGGCTTTACCGGCGGCGCCGAATTCGACCTAATGACCGGCCTCGACGGCCTCGCCTGGTCGAGCGCGCTCTTTTACCTGGCCAACGATTATGAAAGCAGCACCTTCAGCCAAGGTCTGGAAATGGACCTCTATGAAACCGGAGCCTACGGCGCCGTCAGCGCCATGACCGGCCTGAAATGGTACAAACCGCTCGGTGAAAGCGTGAGCTTTTTCCTCCTCAGCCGCATCGGCCTGGCTTCCATCAAGGGTCCTTTCCTCAGCGGTATTCCGAAGGCTTCGACCTCGTACGAAATCGTCGAATTCCAAATGAACCGCAGCAACAGCTTTGCCTACGCGTTCGGTCTGGGCATGGTCTTTAACCAACGCACCTACCTGGGACTGCATTGGCTGAACGCAGGCCGCGCCGGTTTCAGCAAAGAGGTTGCCTATACCCTCGGCAACACCCGCCGCACGGCGCAAGTCGGCTGGGACACGCCGGTCAATCTGCTCGTCGTCACCGTCGGCTACAGCATCGATTTCAGCGAATAAGCGAATCTTTTCCGCAGCCGATTCGTAACAGAGGACGCTTTTCAACCGCAACTTTATGCGGCCGGCCGCGGCTCCCGCGAACAACCGAATCCAACACCCTGACAAAGGGCAAAAAAGGAGGAAAACATTATGCTGAAACGATCTGCGCTGTTGTGGTTCTGCTTTTTGCCGATTTTTACCCTCGTTGCGCAGGAAAACGAAATCACCATTTCGGCGGTGGAGGTAAAGCCGCAAACTCCTTTCCGCTACGCCGCTCTGCTCATGAAAGGAGACTATGCGCAGCACGGCGACGCCTTTCAGCGGCTCTATCAGCTGGCGGCTTTACAAAACCTCGGCTACAACATCGAGGTATTCGGCATTTATTACGACGACCCGAGCAGCACGCCGGTCGATCAGCTCAACTGGCTGCTGGGGTTCCCGCTCGCGGAGGGTCAGCACGCGGCGGAGCCGCTGGTGGAGCGCACCTACGACTATCCTTTAGTGGCGACGATCACCTACACCGGACCGCTGACCGAACAGATGGCGCAGGCCTATGAAAAGCTGTTCGGCTATGTGATGAGCAACGGCCTGCAAATCGCCGGCCCCATCATGCAGCGCTACGTGACCATGCCGACGCAGAACGCCAAGGGCGAGTGGTGCGGCACGGTCGTGTCAGTTCTGCCGGTCAAAAAGTAGGGCGGCAGCTCCGGTTTTGCAGTCCGGGGCGGACGACCGATGCGTCCGCCCCTCTTTTTCATGGGGTATAGGCGGCTGTTGATGAAACGAGGATACTGTGTTCGGCGGGGTGGGGGATGAACCTTCCGCTGCGAATCGATTCGCCGGATGACCCGCGGCTGCTGCCTTATCGCGAGCTCAAGGACAAGACGCTCGCCGCGCGGCAAGGACTGTTTGCCGTCGAGGGCGAGCTGCCGGTGCGCCGTCTGCTCGCCTCGTCCCTCTCGGTCCATTCACTGCTCATGACGCCGCAGCGCTTCGCTTCCGGCGACTGGCCGACGGAGCGCTGCCCGATCTGCCTGGCCGAGCGCGAAATTCTATCCGGCGTCGTCGGCTTTGATTTTCATCGCGGGGTTTTGGCCCTGGCCGTTCAGCCGCCGCTTCGGCCCCTCGAAGAGCTGCAGCCCGAATCGACGCCGCACCTGCTCGTCCTGCCGGAAATCAACGATCCGATCAACCTTGGCGGCCTGCTGCGCACCGCCGCCGCGTTCGGCTGGAACGCGATCCTTCTCGGCCCTTCCTGCGCCAATCCTTATTGTCGGCGAACCGTCCGCACCTCCATGGGCGCGCTGTTCCGCCAAACGTTTTATCTTCTGGAAAACCCCGAACAGCTTTTTCTTTTGCGCCGAGCCGGCTATGCGCTGCACGCCGCGATCGTGCAGGAGAGCGGCAGGCCCTTGACGCAGGTTGCGGTTCCCGAGCGCATTGCCCTGCTGTTGGGCAACGAAGCGCACGGCCTCGGCACCGACTGGCGCGCCGTCTGCGATCTTGATGTGCGCATTCCCATGCATCAGGGGGTCGATTCGCTCAACGTCGTCGTCGCCGCCGGTATTCTCATGGCCTTTTACAGCCGCATTCTGCCGCCCGGCGTCGCGCCCTAATCCGTCCATCGTAGGGCGACATTTATGTCGCCC
>JAPDPN010000069.1:13199-16390 GCA_034506455.1 Candidatus Zhuqueibacterota bacterium
CTGCCGCCGGAATGCACAACCTTCTGCCAAACAAACCCCAACGCGCTATTCATGTCGCGGCCGTGAGGCACCCTGCGGCAACCCATTTTCCCGCCGAAAAACCCGAACCTTTAAAGAAAAACATACCTGAAACGCACTGGTCAAAAATACTTAATAGCCGCTATCCATGATTCTTTTGCACCCTGTAGAGAAAACTTGATTTTTTGTAACCAAAAGCTTAATATTTTGTAAAATCACGGAAAGCGGTTTCGCACAACGCCGCCGTATTCAATTGCCTCGTAAAGGGAAAGTGAAGAGGTGAGGGAGGTTATCATGTTGAGGAGGCTTTTTATTTTTTGTCTCGTCGGGCTTGCAGCAGCAATAGCCAAAGAGCGGGTAATCATCCTGACGGATATTGCCAACGAGCCCGATGACAAGATGTCGATGGTCCGGCTCATGCTCTATGCCAACGAATTTGAATTGGAAGGTTTGATCGCGACGACCAGCTGCTGGCTGAGGACCGATCCCAAACCGTCCGAGATCCTGGACGTGGTCAACGCCTATGCGCTGGTCAGAGAAAACCTGCTGCTCCATGCTTCCGGCTACCCAACGGCGGAATATCTGAAAAGCCTGATCAAAAAAGGCAACTCCGGCTACGGCATGGCGGATGTCGGGGACGGCAAAAGCTCGGAAGGATCGCGGCATATCATCTCGGTCGTCGACCGCAACGATCCTCGTCCCGTGTGGATTTGCATATGGGGAGGCGCCAATACCTTGGCGCAGGCGTTGTGGGACGTTCAGCGCAGCCGAAGCGCCGAGGAAACCGAACGCTTTATCTCGAAAATCCGCGTCTATGAATTGGCCGGCCAGGATGACGCCGGCGCATGGATGACGCAGACCTTTCCCTATCTGTATTTTATTCGCAGCGTGGTGCAATGGCAGGGCATTTCCTATCGCGTGGATTCCAACGCCTGGCCGGAATCGCGAGGCGGCGACGAAAGCGTGTTCAGCCCGGAATGGGTCGATGAAAATATCCAACATCATCACGGACCGCTTGGCGCCCTCTATCCCGACGCCGCCTATCTTCATGAGGGAGACACGCCCACTTTTCTCTATCTTTTGCCGACCGGTCTAAGCGATCCTTACCAGCCCTCCTGGGGAGGTTGGGGCGGCCGCTTTACCGCCGAACCGCAAATCAATCCCCGCTCGAAAAATCCGTCCGGCGACGATGAAGCCAAGTATGAAGATTTTTGGATGTTCCACGAAGCTTCAGACAGCTGGAAATGGAAAAATATTGCCTACCATAATGTTTACTGCGCCGTTTTTCGCTGGCGGGTCGATTTTCAAAACGATTTTGCCGCCCGCATGGATTGGTGCGTAAAGCCGTTCGATCAGGCCAATCATAATCCGATCGTCGTGCTCGACGGCGATTCGACCAAAAACGTGCTCATCCGCAGAGTGAAGCCTGGCGAACGGATCCTGCTCGATGCTTCCCGAACCTATGATCCGGACGGAGATTCGCTGCAGTTTCACTGGTGGATCTATCCCGAACCAGGCACCTATCCGACGAAAATCTATCCGGGCAGAGCAGACGGGCCGATACTGGACTTTTTCGTACCCGCCGATGCCGCCGGCAAAACCATTCATTGGGTGTTGACGGTCCAGGACGCCGGCGACCCGCCGCTTTACACCTACCGCCGCGTCGTGCTGCAGGTCGAACCCTATCAGGAACCCGTCGATCTGACGCCGCCGAAAATCACCAACGCCCCGAACGGGCCGTTCGTCGATTATCGACTTCAGGTTCCCATTCTGCTTACCAGCGACGAGCGCGCTTTTTTGCGGTTCGACTATGCCGATAAATCTTTTCGGGAAATGGCTTTCGAGTTTTCGGAAGGACAGGGAGGCATCCGCCATCGTGCGTGGATCCCTGCCGAACAGGGCCTGAACGTGACGATCTATGTTCGCGCCAAAGACCTCGCCGGCAACGAAACGCCGAACTCGCTCCTCATCAGCTTTTTCGTCGATACGCTGGAGCAGCCCATCACCTGGAAGGATCTCCGCTATCCGAACACCTGGCCGAAAGGCCCGGCGCCGATCGGTAGCGGATTCGAAGAAATTCATACCCCGGTCGCCGATGTCCGCACCTTTTACGTGCGTTCAACCCTGCGCATCGAAAAGGTTCGGGAGATCAAACAAATGAAAATGCGCTTTCGCTTCAAAGACGGACTGGTGATCTATTTGAACGGACATGAGCTGCGCCGCCTGAACATGCCGGACGGTGCCGTCGATTACCATACCGAGGCCGTACGACCGAACAACGTCGGCAGCACCGTCACGCGCTACCTCTACGATCAGGACCTTGCTTTGCTGAAAGAGGGGGACAATCAAATCGCCGTAGAGGTGCACAAAGCCGCCGGGGATCAAGGCCCGTGCTGGTTCGATGCCGAATTCGCCCTCGACGGCAAAATCGTTCACCCCTTCGGGGGCGAGTGGTACTATTACGACCAGGGGCAGGAGCCTGCCGCATTGACCTTGCGGGACCTATTAGCCGATGTTTCACAAGCGGCCGTCCCCGACGTGCCGGAAATCGCGCCGAACTACCCCAATCCCTTCAACGGGTCGACCGTCATCCGTTTCACGCTCCCGACCGCCTCGCATGTGACCATTTCAATCTATGATATTTTGGGCCGCAAGGTTTATCTCGCTGCAGATGCAGTCTTTCCGGCCGGTTCCCATCAGGTGGTTTGGGACGGTACGGATCAAAACGGTGCCTCGGCAGCCGGCGGCGTTTATCTATACAGAGTGCAGACGCGGTACGGCTCGGAAACGGGCAAAATGATGTTGATTCGTTGAGCCTGCCCCGCGGCTCCGCTTCGGACATCCCCGACCGGCGGAAAGAGAGCCTTGTTCCGCCGGTCGATTCGAACCCCCGCTGCGGCCGGTTTTTATGATGAAAGCCGGCGGGCTGAATACACAGGCGCAAAAGCCGGCGCGGCTGCTTTTGTGCGATCTTACCGGAAAAGCTCCCGTCGCTGCGGCGCGCAAACACGCCGGCATTCCAGGGATTGAAAATAGGGAAAAAGAGCAGGAATCGACTGCAAAGCGAGCGATCTTGGCACCGCGGTATGCCTGCCGGCGGTGTTAAATCTCATCCGCAGATTACCCCATGCGGAGCGGCCTTCCTAACGCCCAACCCGCGTTTATGCGGATCT
>JAPDPN010000070.1:0-8786 GCA_034506455.1 Candidatus Zhuqueibacterota bacterium
CGAAATAAACTCATCAATATTCGGCGACAGGAGCAAAGGCAGGAAGGAGACAATCTTTGCCGTCGGCCAGTCCCACCACCGTATTTGCAAAAGCTGTTCAATCTGGCGATCGGAAAAGCGCATTCTTGTGACTTTGGCCGGATTGCCTGCGGCCACAGCGAAGGGCGGCACGGATTTGCTCACCACGCTGCCCGCTCCAATAACGGCGCCGTCGCCGATGGTCACGCCGGAAAGGATGATCGCCCCATGGCCGATCCACACATCGCTGCCGATGATGACATCACCTTTTGTGGCGGTATAGTCCTTGACGTTTTGCGCATCTTTGAAAAACTCCGGGAAAGGAAAAGTGGTTACCCAATCTGAACGGTGATTGCCGCCTAAAAAGATTTTGACATTCTTGGCAATCGAACAAAATTTGCCGATTTTTAAGGTCGATCCCTCGTTCCAATCATACACCAATGGAAACCCATACGTATATTCGCCGATCTGGTAGCGGGCATAGCGCAGATGATTGCGGGTGAACCGATCGCCACGGCGATCATAGTAGGCAAATAAAAGTTTATTCAGCAATGCGGAAAGGGTCATATGCCTCCCCCAACAACTCCTTTGACCAGCTTGAAAAGATTTATCTGTTTCGATGACGAAAAACTGATTGCAAGGATAATGCCGAGCAAAAAAAGCGCGGCAGCGAGCCAAAGGGAAAACTGAAAAAAAGTAAGCCAAATGAGCATAATCGACGCGATAACTGTTGTTCTGATAAATCTTTGACTGTTTTTCGCCTGTAAAAGCACAATTTTGTCCGCAAGGTAGAGAAAAACAAACAACTCTATCAGCAGCCGAAATGTCCAAACGACCGCAGCGCCGGTGATGCCGAAAAGTTTTACTCCGAGATAAAGCAGAACCAAATAAAAAGGGACTTCAATTACATGTATTTTGGCCGTGATGTCCGGGCGACCGCCGGCCTGCAAAAGAATATAGGCAATCTGTCCCGGCGCGTTAAGGAAAATGCCGATGGCCAGCCATTGCGCGACGCCTGTGCTCCTGACGGCAAATTCCGGAGAGAGCCACAGCGCCAATGCCCAGCGCGCAAACAGCACGACTCCGAGGGCAATCGGGAAAAAGAGCAGGAGCAGGATTTTTAAAGCGCGGTTATAGAGTAAAGTAGTCCTCGCGCGGTCGGCGCCGAGGCTGATTGAAAACGCCGGAAATAAGACCTGAACCACCGCAGAAGTGACGACCAGCAGCTTGCTGATAATTTCATAAGGGGTAACATAAAAGGTGACCGCGGCGACCGACAGCCAAGCCCCCATGAGAAAGCGGTCAAAATAAACCATTACGGGGCCGATAAGGTTGCTGATCGACATCCAGCCGCCGAGACGAAACATGGGCTTGGCGAGCTGAAAATCGAGCTGGGCACGATTGCGGATGTCTGGAAACTGGAGGGCGCAGGCGACGGCGTTAACCGCCATGATTAGTGCCCGGATAACGGCCAGAATACCTATATAGTGCCGGAGAGTTTTGGTAAACGGCAGCAGCAGCAGCGGCGCCAAATAAGTCAGAACCCCATTTGCCGATCGGATCAGGTTGAGCACAATAAATTTTTGATGCGCCTCCTGCACCGCACGCAGTCCGACAGTCAGGATAATAAAAATGACCGAAACGGACAGCACGCGAAACGCCTGCAGCGCTTCCGGCTGTAATTCGGCGGAAATTTTCAGGACTTTGTGAACGAGAAGCGGCGACGCAAGATAGAGCACAACGCTCATAATCCCGCCGAGAAGCGCAAGGAAAAAAAGACCGGTCCAGGCAATCGTCGGAACTTCGTCGTTTCGGCCCTTCCCCAACCTTTCGCCGATCATGTTGATGACCACCCGACCAAGCCCGAAATCAAACACGCTGAAATAGCCCAAAACGACCCACGAAAGGGCTAAGATGCCGAAGCGTTCTGCACCCAAACCTTTGACCAAGAGCGGCAAGGCAACGAGGGCTACCATCAGCGGCAGCGTCATGCCGATTAGATTGTAGCCGACGTTGCGTGCCAGCAGAGTGGGATTCAAAAGCGGGGCTTTTGGGGTTGAAGCGGTCATTTGATTACCGTTTTCGGTTTTGCGACAATACCGATGGTTGGATTCAGATACGCCGGCAACCAACCGAAGGGAATACCCTCTATCTCGACCACATCAAAAAAGAGGCCGACAATCCGCAGGCACTCGCGATAATCAAAGCCTTTGTGGGTGGTTTCGATTCGCGGCACGCTCTTCATTCGCCCCATGGTTGCTGCTGCGAGCTCTTTGAATCGATAAGGCGTTGTGACGGAACCGATGATCGATTTATAGACATATTTAAAAGGCAGAATCAAGCCCAGTTCGACCGGAATTGTAATAAAACAATAGTCTCTGGTCATACGCCGAAGAAATTCGAGATAGGCTTCAATGTCCTGAACGGGCAGGTGCTCGAGGGTTTCCATGCAGACGGAGACATCGAACGGCTCGGCATCGACAAGATGCTCCGGCGAGTTGCAGAACCGCAGGTCGACATTTCGGCGGTCCGCCCATTTGGCGCGCCCCATCTGCAAACCGCCCTCCCAATCGGCGTCGTAGCCGAGATAATATTCCGGTTCCTTCGGCAAAAAACTCAGGGTTTTGGCGTCAAAGCAGCCCAGTTCAAGAACGCGGCGACAGGAACAGCCGAGCCGGAGCAATGTATTTCTCAGCCAGAAATAACGGGCGAAATGATAGCGGCTGCGTATTCCGTTCGAGAATAAACGTTCGTTGTAATTTTTCTGCAGAGCGTTCATCAGTCAAAAGTTGAACTGGAATGAGAGTTCGAGCTCACGACGCTGCTGCTGCAGATTCTCGTTCGAGTCGTTTTGGATTCGCCGCTGCTCCCACCCCAAGCCGACCTTAATATAAAGATTGCGAAGAGCTTCGTAACGGGCACTCATTTTCCACGACCATAGGGTGTTAAGCAGTCCATCTAAAAAGACGGCGTCGAGTGAATCGGTCTGGATTTGATGCGGGCGATCGACATCGCCGCCGACATTGCGGTCCGGCGGGTTGGCGCCATGTCGCCTATATTGAGTGCTGCAGATAAACTGCAGTCGCCGCGAAGTGCGAAACGTCAAGGAACCGGTCAAGAGATCCGAATTGGGGCCGATCCAATGTCCCAATACGGTTGAAAAGTGCTGATAAACACTTTCCGGGCTTTTGTGGCTGTAGGTGTAAGGTCTGATTCGAGAGTATTCCAAAAACAAATCCAACTGCGGCACGCGCAGCCAATCGGCGTGATGACAGCCGATCGTGTAACCGTACTTGTTGCCATAATAGGGAGTGCCCAATTTCCCGGTCATTAGATCATCAATAAAGAGTTCGCCGTACAGTTTGATATTACGAATTAGCTTAAGCTTTACATCGAGACCCATGGCGGCGTTGCCGTTGTCGCCGTAATAATGCTCGGCGGAGCGGAAGAACATGACCGGATTTGCATATCCGGCCTCGAGATTTTTCGGCGAAAAGAGCACTGTTTCCTGCAGGCCTAAAGTGAATCGGCGAAACGGCGCAAACTCTAAACGATGCGCGGCCATCATGCGGCGGGCATCGGCGCCAAAGTAATAGTCCGGCGAGTAGGCGCGCAGCCAGGCGATCATCGAGGTAAACTTTAAACGAGGCAGGGTGATCTGAAACTTGAGCTGATCGTAGCTCGTGGCGTAATCCGACAGCATCAATTGGCCGAAGCGCCCAGGACCCCACAAGTTGACGTCCTTGCCGAACATCAACAGGGCCCATCGTTTTTGCAGGGTCACATAGGCGATCGTCTCATCGTGATAGATTTGCCTTGTATTGCCCTGCACAAAACCCAGCCGCGGCGCGGTGGCGTTGCCGCCGGGGTATAGACGCGTTCCCCATTCGCGCGTGTCGCGTACATCCGCATAATAGCCTACCCATTTCCCAAGTGTGCCCCAGAGCAGAAAGCCGTTGGTGTCAATATTAACCCGCTCACTTTTTTTTACGGTGTCGTCATCGGCAGTCATGCGGCTGCGTAAAAAAATCGGATCCCAGCGCGCTTTCAGCGGGCCGTGATCTATTTCCAAAAAGTGCCTTCCCTGAGGATAAATAAAATCCGGCAGCCAAGGGTCGATCCATCGGCTTTTCGTCAATCGACGAATGCGGCTGGGGTAGTCGAGATCGGCTTTTTCCGCCAACTCTTCCTGAAATTCGAAGCGCAGGAAATCGAGTTGTTCGCGCTCGACTCGATCGAGCGTCGGGTTCTGATTGATTACAGCCTTTAGGTGTTCGGCGATTTCCGCGCGGGTCATCGGTCGGGTGCCGTTCAGCACCACCGGCAGGACTTGTTTGCTTTCCAAACGGTCGAGGAAATCATAGATCCAATGGTCGGCGGGAACATAAACCGTCTGGCTCTGCGAAACGGTAACCAGGCCGTAGAGCAAGAGTGTGGCAAGACGTCTGCGGATAGCACTTCCTCCGTCGCCGAATGGCTCAATCCCAGCCCTGATTTTCCAACAATTGCTCCGGCGGCACGTCGCGGAGAACGCGCGCGGGACTGCCCAACACAATTTTGCGCGCGGGCACGTCTTTGGTCACCACGGAACCGGCCGCCACCACGCCGTCTTCACCGATCACCTTGCCCGGCAAAATCACGGCGCCGCCGCCGATTCTGCCGCCGCGTTTTACCGTGACGCCTTTGAAATGCTTAAAGCGTTCCTGAGTCCGGCCGAGAAAGTTGTCGTTTGTGGTGTGCACGCCGGGGGCAATGAAGCAGTAATCTTCGACTTCCGAGTAAGCGGTGATGTAGCAGTTGGTTTCCAGCTTGCACTTTTTACCGATGGTGGTAAAATTTTCCACCGTCGCGTTGCGGCCTACGATGGTATACTCGCCGATGCTGACGTTCTCGCGCACCGCGGCGCCGTCGGCAATGAGTACGTGATTGCCGATCGAACACCCGGCATAGATGACCACCAAGGCACCGATCATGGAATCGTCGCCGATCACTGCGCCGGGCAGAGGACTTTCGTCTTTGAAAATGCTCCGTTTGGAACGCATCGGCTGCTTGCCGATCACGCTGCCGTCATCGATACGCACACGCGCACCGATAACGGTGCCCGAATGGATCACCACATGATGCCCAATGACGCATCCGGGGCCTAAGGTCACGTTATCTTCGATGACCACAAACTTGCCGATTTTACAATCGGCGCCGACCTGCGCCGATTCGGCAATATATGCCTCCATTAAACCTCCTATCCCGTTGATCATGATTTCGAAAAAGGATTCCACCCCTTTTTCAGCTCGGCAACCAACAATTCGAGCCGACGCCGCGATTCGGGGCGACTGCGCAGTTTGTGGAAATAGTCCAGCAAAATTACGTATATCAGGCTGAGAACAGCACTCAGAACAGCGGCCACAATGACCATCAGTTTGCGGTTGGGAAAGCTGCGGAAAACCGGCGGCGTAGCCGGATCCAGCACCTGGACTGTAGGGGTATTGCGGGCTTCTTCGATTTTGGCCTGATAATACTGCTGGGTGAGCAGCTGCCACACCGTTTCCTGCACCTTTACCTCGCGCAGCTGTTCAGCCAGCTGCAGCGCCAATGGCGGTATATCACGAAAAGGCAAATATCCGTCGATGCTCGGTCGGTCCTTACCGATTTCCATCTCTCGGGCGCGTCGGCGCATTTCCTCGAGCTCGCTGCGCGCGCGCACTACCAATGGGTTATCGGAAGTCATAGACTGCAGCATTACGCCGATTTCGATCTCT
Organism: Candidatus Zhuqueibacterota bacterium; assembly: GCA_034506455.1. Taxonomy (GTDB): domain Bacteria; phylum Zhuqueibacterota; class Zhuqueibacteria; order Residuimicrobiales; family Krinioviventaceae; genus Fontimicrobium_A. Next base: position 5,775 of record JAPDPN010000070.1, read on the forward strand.
TTTGCCAAAATTTTGCCGCTCAAATCCGCAGCCTGCTCCACATAGGCCTGAACCTGATGTTCCAACGAGACCGCTTTGTTTTGCTGCTGAAAGAGAGCGAGTCGTTCCGAGGCTGCACGCAGGCGACGCTCGGTTTCGGCCAGCTGCGACTCGATGTATAGCCGCGAGTTTTTAGCTCGTGAGACGCTCTTTTCCAGGTTGAGGCGGTCAAGCTCTTCGATATATGCGTTGGCGACGTCCGCCGCCAAATTGGGGTTGCGCAATTCAACCGCCACCGAAACAATGTCGTTGGGCAAAACCATGAACTGCGTTTTTTTGATCATGCGGTAATAGCCGATTTCCGGCGATTTGAAACGGAGGATGCGATAGAGCGGTAAAGAATCGTTTCCCACCGCGAATCGTCGATTAAGAATCCGCTCGTTCAGAGTGCGGCTTTTGAGGATTTCGACAAACAACTGAGCATTCGACTGCGGCTTCGGCATCTGCATTCCCGGAAGTGTGATCTGCGCCAGCATAGCGCCCACGGCGGAGGTCTCTTTTTCCTGCGGCGGCATGAGGGTGGCGACGGCCCGCCAGCGGGACGGGAGAATGAACGCAATTACGGCGGCGACGGCAGCGGCCGCCAACATGTTGCGCAATACCAGTCTCCAGGAACGCGCCATCAACAGCAGCGCCGGATAAAGACTGAACTCGCGAGTCGTTTCTTTTTCATCCATCTTCATTTGCTCTTTGCAGTTTGGATGACCAAATAAACCGCCGCCAGTTGGCCCATGACCATGACCAAATCACGAAAAGCCTGCCAATAATTGACCTCTTTTTTACGCGGGACCCAAATGCGGTCTCCCGCTTCGAGCGTGTTGATGCTGTTCAAGGATTTGATTTCGCCGTTGACTTTGATGACCTTGGCGCGGCGGCTGTCGGCATCCCAAGTAAAACCGCCCGCCTTTTGAATATAATAGCGGACCGGCGCTCCCGACTGATAGGGAACTCCGCCGGCGTTGGAGACACGACCGGAGACATAGACGACATCCGGCCGTTTCGGAACATGAATCACATCGCCGTGTTTGAGCCGGACATCTTCGGCAAGGTCTTTTTTAGCGAACAGCCTGTAATAATCGACCACGACTTCGTTGACCTCGCCGGTATTTTGCTTCATCACAAAATATTCATATTCGGACTCGCTCATATCGGTGCGCGACATATTGCGCAGGCGCAGATACTCCTTGTCCTCGACCATAACTTTGCGCTCGCGCACCAATCGCATTTCCCGAATCAACGCATCGTCGGTAAAGCCGCCGGCTGCTTGAATGACTTGAAAAAGGGTCGTCGAATCCTCGACGATGGGATAAAAGCCGGGAAATTTGACTTCGCCGACAACCTGAACCATTTGTCCCGTATGCCAGCCGGGTAAGCGACGCACGAAGAGATGGTCATTGGGCGCCAAAGGCAGATCGGCCGCTTCGTCCCCTGCCAGAGCTGCTTCGAGGTTGATCTTTTGTTTCAACAGGGATTGATGAGGGCTGATACGGGCAAGGTCGGCCTCAAGCAAAAAAGCGCTGCGGTTCAATCCGCCCGCCAGACGCACCAGATCACTGATGCGCATGCCCTTTTCGAACGGAAAAGCGCCCGGAGCGGCCACATCGCCGTGAATTCGCACCGAGTCACGGGGCGTCTGGGCTAAGATTGAAAAGACGGTAATACGGTCCTGGTCCAGAATCAATGGATCGGACGATTCGCCGACACATTCGTCCGCCAAACAGCAGGCAAAAGCGGCTCTTCGGCCGTCCGTCGAAAGCCTGCTGACCAAAATGTTGCGGCGATCGGCATAAGCGGTAAAGCCGCCCGCCAGCGCGATGAGATCGCTGAGACGTTCACTTTTTTGCGGATTCAGCTCATAAACAGCAGGGCGCTGCACCTCCCCTTCGATTTGTACGGTTGAAGAAACGACCGGAACAAAGATGCGGTCGCCGTTGCGTAAAAAGATTTCGGGAACCGATGCCGGTCGGAGGATCAAATCGTAGAGGTCGATGCGGGCAAAAAGAGTGTCGGCGCGATATATCTGAACATCCCGCAGCGCGGCAAGGTCGGTGGGGCCGCCTGCCTGAGCGATGAAATCCGAGGCAAAGCTGAACCCTCCTGAGGTCTGCAGCCCCGGTCTGACCACCTCACCCGCTACCCAAACGCTGATTTTTTTCGGCGCAGCCAGCATGATTTCCAGCGAATAACCCGAATAGATGCGGCGCAGTCGTTCGTCGAGTTTTGCCCGTAATTCGGCAATCGTCAGATCGGTCACCGGTAAAATGCCGACTGTCGGCAAAAAGAGCTGGCCGTCGCTGCCGACCTGCAGCCGTTGCTGCTGCTGAACTCTCCCGCCCATAAAGATCACCAGCTCGTCCCCCGGACCAAGAGGGTAATTCTGCAAAGCAGCGCGATTCTGAAAAGGGGCGGAACTGACATCAGCGGCTGAAAAAAGCTGAAAACCAAAACGCCGCGCCTTAAAGTCAATTGCTGCGTCTTCAGACGACGTCGCTTCTGCAGAGGCAAGAGCCCGCTGCAGAAGCGCGTTCGGCCGACCCTCCTCGCTGTGTAACCGAGTCAACAACAGCATTGCCGTTATGAAACAAAACAGCCGCCCTTTGCTCTTCATTGCACCTCGGTTTTTATTGATAATTTCCGTCGATTCAATGATCTTGCGCGCCTGCAGCGCAATGTTTTCAATTAATCGACCGTATTTTTATAGCAATAACAACTTGATTGCAAGTTTAATGCCTGGCGCAATCAACGCAACAGTACAAGGGAACGCGAGATCCACATCTCCTTTGCCGACAAGATGCAGATATAAACGCCGGACGGAGCGTTCAGGCCGTCATCCATTCGCCCGTCCCATTGAGTTTGAAACTCGCCGGCGGCAAACTCGCCGTCCTCCAACACCCGCACGCGTCGGCCTTTGACATCATAAAGCGTCAATTTGATCGCCATGGCATCCGGCACGGAAAAAAAGATGGTGGTTGT
>JAPDPN010000070.1:8886-12832 GCA_034506455.1 Candidatus Zhuqueibacterota bacterium
ACCAAGTTGCGCAATTCGCGAATGTTTCCAGGCCAGGGATGCTCTTTGAGCATTTTTAACGCGTCGTCGCTAAAAGGACCGATCTGTTTCTTGACCTCTTTGGAGAACTTTATGCGGAAATAGTCGGCTAACAGAGGGATGTCCTCCTTGCGCTCCCGCAACGGCGGCAAATGGATGGTAACGACATTCAGTCGATAGAATAGATCCGAACGGAAATTGCCTTTTTCCATCTCAGCCCACAGGTCCTTGTTGGTGGCGGCAATGATTCGGACATCCACCTTGATGTCCCGCGAGCCGCCGAGACGGGTAAAGGTCTGCTCCTGCAGCACGCGAAGAATCTTCGCCTGAGTAGAAGGATGCATGTCGGCGATCTCGTCGAGGAAAAGCGTGCCGCCGTCAGCTTGCTCGAAACGGCCCGTATGCCGGTGTACGGCGCCGGTAAAAGCGCCTTTTTCATGGCCGAACAGCTCGCTTTCGAGTAAATTCTCATTCAAAGCCGCACAATTGACGGCGACAAACGGCTTGTTGTTGCGCCGGCTGAGCGCCTTAATGGTGCGGGCAATCAGCTCCTTACCGGTACCGGTTTCGCCGTAAATGAGTATCGAAGCATTGCTGGGAGCGGTGTTTTTGATCAATTGATAAATACGCTGTATATCGGGATTGCGGCTGAGTTTTGGGTATTCCAATTCGAATGCCGTGAGATTACTGCCGTTATCCGACTGCAACAAGTTGAAATCGGACTCTTCATTGATGAATAATTCTGCGAAAGGCTGGTCCATTGAACTGCAAATCTCCTTTCGAGATGACATCGATTTGAACTGCTGCGACTGCACCAATAATCTTTTCCGGCAGCAATCCAATTCGTGCCGGACCTCAAGTCATGATTCAATATACAAAAATCCCCTCTGCTTGACAAGCTTCAAGCTGCGTGAGAGGACAAGGAAACCAGTTTTGTTTCCAATTGCTCCATCGTCAAAACATCGAGGATTTCTTCGGGCAGGTTTTTGTATTCAGCAAGTACCTGTCGTAAAGAGGGCAGTTCCAGATCAGCTTTCTGCAGAATAGTTTGTTCGACAAAGAGAGCGCGGGGCGTTCCGTCGAACAAGATTTTACCTTTGAACAATACAATCACCCGATCCGCCGTTTCGGCGACAAAGTCCATGTTATGGGTAATGACCACGATGGTCTTGCCTTGATCCTGCAGGCGTTTGACCAGGCGAATGAAGCCGCGGACGCCCTCGGGGTCGAGGCCGGCCGTCGGCTCGTCAAATACGATCATTTCCGGCTGCATCGCCAGCACACCGGCAATGGCGACGCGCCTCTTTTCGCCTTCACTGAGCTGGAACGGCGAGCGCGAACGAAATTGTTCTGCGTCCAGGTCCATGGCCGATAGAGCTTCGACAACACGCTGTTCGACCTCCTTCGGCATCAGACCAAAGTTTTTCGGTGCAAATCCGACGTCTTTTTCTACTGTCTCTTCGAACAGCTGCAGTTCCGGAAACTGGAAGACCAGCCCGACGCGTCGACGCAGGGCAACGCGATCAAAACCGCGGCCCCATATATTTTGCCCTCTATAAAGCACTTGACCATGATCGGGTTTCAGCAGACCGGTAAAATGCTGAACAAGGGTGCTCTTGCCGGAGCCGCTGGGACCGACGATGGCGACGCATTCATTCTCATACAGTGAAAAGGAAACGTCATCGAGGACATCTTCCGGGGATGCGGCGATGCCGGTATAGCGGAACCGCACATGTTCGATACAGAGGATCGGTTCGTCTACAGGCCGGCGCTTTGTCGATTCGTCCATCGGGCAAGTTCCTCTTGATTCATTCGCTGCAGTCGCTTAAAGGTGTTTTCGGCATAGTCATCGGTCATGCCGGCGATGTGGTCGCACACGGCGCGCGCAAAAAGCGGATCGCGCTGGAGACGTTCTCGAATTTCCATTGCGCTCTCTCTGTCGGAATAGATCGCTTGGAGATCATGTTCCGTCAGAACTCTTGCCAGGCGATACTCGGGTAAAAGATTGGGGTAGAGATAATAAAGCCGAAACAGTTCGCGGATGATAAAAGCAGCCTGTTCGTCGCCGCGCTCGGCCGAGGCGACACGAATGATTTCGCGCATGATAAAGCGGTCGAGCTCCTCCTGGAGCGGATCGACCGTTGGGCTGAACCAGGCGATCCTCCGATCAAAGAACGAGGTGCGGCCGGTCTGTTCATAAAAACTGCGCATGTTGACAGCTGTCTGCCGGATGACGTCCGAGATCAAAACGTCCACCAGTTTGCGGATCAGCTTGTTGCGATATAGAAATCGATCGACATCATCGGAAAAATTAAGGCGGCTTTTGGCTTCTACGTATCGGATCATCGGCAGGGAGCGAACCTGCTCCAAGGTGACGTAGCCGGCGCGGAGACCGTCTTCGAGATCATGAGTGCGCTGCGCAATTTCGTCGCACACGGCGACGATCTGCCCCTCGATCGTCGTCGCGTTGTCCAATTCGTAATAGAGTCCTTCATAGCGAAAGCCCGGGATGTCGACCTCGCCGCGCCGCAGGCGAGTGTGTTTAAGGATACCTTCGCGCACGGGAGCCGTCAGATTGAGGCCGTCGAATGAATAGCGCTTTTCGTTCCAATCGACGATGCGCACGCTTTGATAGTTGTGCTTGAAACCGCCGCCGTCGCCGAAACGCGCCGAATCGTCGAGCGTGTCCTCCCATTTCATAATGCGGTGCAGGACCACCTCGCCGATGTGGCCGAAAGGGGTATGTCCGGTATCGTGCGCCAAGGCGACCGCCTCGACGAGGTCTTCGTTGAGTCCCAGGGAGCGCGCAATGGTGCGCGACATCTGAGCCACTTCGATGGTGTGCGTCAGCCGCGTGCGATAATGATCGCCGTAACTGACTAAAAAGACCTGACGCTTGTGTTTCAGGCGCCGAAAGGCGCGCGAATGAATGATGCGGTCGCGATCGCGCTGGAAGGCCGTGCGGTAGGGATGCTCGGCCTCTTCGAACAGCCGTGTTTGCGCGGCGCGGCTGCTAAGGGCTGCAAAGGGAGATAACAACCGCTGCTCAATCGATTCGAGCGTTTTTCGCCGCCGAATCGGTGCAATATTGCCCTTCATCATAAAGGAATTCGATAGGGTTTTCGTCTTTCAAAGCCGAGACATGACCGATAGCCGATTCTTTTCAGCCGCTCGATGGTCGCGGCAAAATCCGCGGCAACCTCCTCGGGTCGATGCGCATCAGAGCCGATGGTAATGGGGATATCCATTGCAAACGCCTGCGCCAGGATTTCCGGCGCCGGGTAAATATCGTCGGCCTTGCGCAGACCCGAGGTATTGACATCCAGCGCCAGGCCGCAGCGCTTGACGGCCTGCAGCGCTGCATCGCGGAGAGGGACCATTTCCGCAGGCATTTCCGGCGCAAGCCGCTTTGGCAAATCAAAGTGGCCAATGACGTCGTAAAGACCGCCGGAGGCCGCTTCGGCAAGCAAAAGATAGTATCTGCGATAGAGCTCTTTTGCCCCAAACTCTTCCAATCGGCTGCGAAAATCCATATTGGAAAAATCCCAGTCCGAGACAAAGTGAACAGAGCCGATGACGTAGTCAAAAGGATAAGCGCGAACAAAAGCGGCAATATACGGCTGATGGGAGGGCAAATAATCCGCTTCGATGCCGAAACGGATCGTAATCTCGGAATATCGCTCTTTAGCAGAAAAAAGGCTGCCTACGTATTCCGCCCAATCCTCGATCGGCATGCGGCCGGTCGGATCATCCAATTCGGGAATAGGAATATGTTCGGCAAAACCGATTTCGGTTAATTGTTTACGAATCGCTGCTTCGACATATTCGAACAGCTCACCCTCGCCATGTCGGGAAAGGCGGCAGTGAACGTGATAATCGACCATAGTCCTCCATCGGATCGGTTGATGAAAAAGTTACGGAGGAAAAA
>JAPDPN010000070.1:12932-16159 GCA_034506455.1 Candidatus Zhuqueibacterota bacterium
TTATTATCGCTGTAAAGGTGAACGATCGGCTGGCAGCCGCCGGAACACCAAAGTCCGGTTTTTTTGTCTTTGAGGCTGTGCCTTTGCAGTACGGTGAAAACGAGATTAGCCTTTACGCCGTCACTTTGGACGGACGCTCGACGCTTCTCCAGCGTCTGACGGCCGCTTACGGCAAACCGGTGCCCGCGTTTTTGGCGCGGGACATTAACCGCGGCCGTCTTGACCGCCGGCAACTTGCGCTGACCTTCGACGGCGGTTCCGGCGCCGCAGCCGCGGAACCGATCCTGGACATTCTGCGGGAAAAGCGGATTAAATGCACGATCTTTCTGACCGGCGGTTTTATCAAGCGCTATCCGCAGTTGGTGCGCCGAATGGCTGATGATGGGCACGAAATCGGCAATCATACATGGAGTCATCTGCACTTGACCACGTTTGCCGAAAACGGCGTGCATCAAACACGACCGGGCATCACACGCGAAAAACTGCAGCAGGAACTCAAACGCACGGCGGACCTTTTTCAGCAAGTCACCGGTCGACGAATGGCGCCGTTATGGCGGGCGCCGTATGGGGAACATAACGAAGAGATTCGCCGTTGGGCGGCAGAAGCCGGCTATCTGCAGATCGGCTGGACCGTCGGCAAAGGCGAAACCCTGGATACAATGGATTGGGTGAGCGATTCGACTGTGTCTGCGTTTCGCAGCCCGGAGCAGATTTTAGAAAAACTGCTCGGTTTCGGCCAATCCGACGGAAACGGCGCCAACGGCGGCATCATTCTGATGCACCTCGATTCACAGCGCCGCAGCAAGCCGGTATACACGATCCTGGAGGCGCTGATCGACAGCATGACGCAGCGCGGATATCGTTTTGCAACCGTTTCAGAATTGATTAATCCATGATCTTGAACATTGCATTAAAGAGATCGGGAAAAAGGTAAATCCTTCTCATGAAGATAATCGATCTAATTAAATCGCGCTCCAGCGTGCGCACCTTTGCGGACAAAAAAGTGGATCGTGATCTGCTGCTGCAGTGCGTCGAGGCTGCGCGACTGGCGCCCTCTGCCGAGAATGCACAACCGTGGCGGTACGTTATTCTGGACGAACCGGAGATCAAAAATGAAACGGCCAAACACGCATTTAGCGGCATTTTTGCGGCTACCCGATGGGCAGCAAAGGCGCCGGTTTTGGTTATCATCTTTGCACGGCTCGATTTAATCGCGAATCGCTTGGGGCGACTGGCGACCGGCATTCCCTACTATCTCATCGATATCGGCATTAGCGGCGAGCATTTTGTCCTGCAGGCGCAGGAGCTCGGTTTGGGGACCTGCTGGATAGGCTGGTTCAGCGCTGCCGGAATCCAAAAGGCACTCAAAACGCCGCGATCGTGGCGGCCCGTCGCCATGCTGGCGGTCGGCTATCCTCTTCATACCGAACAAAGAGAAAAGAAACGGAGACCCTTGGAAGAGATCTGTACATTCAATGGAACTTAGAAATGAAGAATCCACCGCTTGTCAAAGGAACGCTCTTAGCCAGGCCGCAACGTTTTTTGGCCACTGTTAAATTGGAAAACGGCCAGGTTATTAACGCTGCATGCAATCACAGCGGCAGCATGCGAACCTGCTTTGTACCCGGCAGCCGAGTCATGCTGTCGGTGGACAACAACCCCAATCGCAGGCATCCGCATACCTGGGAGCTGATCGAGATCAACGGCGTTTGGGTATGCGTCAATACTTTTGTACCGAACCGATTGGTGCATCGGGCGGTGAAGAAGGGGCTTATACCGGAACTGAGCGGCTACAATCAGATTCAGACCGAGGTCAAAATCAGCGACGACAGCCGCATTGACTTAATGCTCAGTCGACTGGGCGAGCGGTGTTATGTAGAGGTCAAGAGCGTCACAATGGTTGAAAACGGTATCGCTTATTTTCCCGATGCCGTGACCAGCCGCGGCTTGCGTCATCTGGAAGCCTTGACCAAGCTCATCGAGCAGGGACATCGAACGGTGCTCTTTTTCGTCGTTCAGCGGAACGATGCGACTCTTTTTCGACCGGCCTATGAGATCGATCCTTCTTTTTCGCTCGCGCTCAAAACGGCGCACGAACGCGGAGTGGAGATTCTCGTCTACCGTGCTGATGTCTCGGTGCAGGAAATCAATTTAGGGGAACCTTTGCCGTTCGATCTGACGCCGCCGGAAAGCCATCAATAACGCATGGCGCGCAAATACTCGCAGCTTGATTTGATGCAGGCGAGTTCGTCCTTCGGTTCGTCGTTTTCGACAAAGATGTGCCGCAGGCCGGCTCTTTCCGCACGCTTAAAGATTGCGGGAAAGTCGATGACGCCTTCCCCGACGCAGGCAAATCCCCGCTGCGGCGTCGCATCCATGTCCTTAACATGCCATAAAGGGAAACGTCCGGGATAGGATTCAAGATAATCAATCGGTTGGCGGTTGCCTTTGACCATCCAGTAGATGTCCAATTCTATACCGACCAGCGTCGGGTCGGTCTCCTGCAAAAGCACATCGAACGGGATTTTGTCATCAGTCGGTCGAAATTCGATATCGTGGTTGTGATACGCAAACCGCAAACCCGAGCGTTTGACCGTTTCACCGATTGTGTTCAGTTCCTCAGCCAGACGCCGCCAATCGTCGATCGTCTTGCCTTCCGTCGATCCCTCCCACGGCCAAAAGCAGACGAGGTATTCCTTTTCCATTGCCAGCGACTGATCGATGAGTTGGGAGAGATTAGAACGCAAAGCCCCGATCGATCCCCCGCCGGAAATTACCTTTAGACCGATCTCATGTAAAAAGGCCTTGAACGCTTCCGGCGACTCGCCGTAATAGGAACCCATTTCCAAGGTATTGTAGCCGATTTCCGCCACCCGGCGCAGCGTCTTTTCCCAGTCCGCCTGAAGGGATTTGCGGATGGTAAAGACCTGCAGGCCGATTTCGCGCCATTGTCTTTTACCTTGAATAGAACAGCCTAAAGCCAAGCCGGCGGCCGCAAAGGTTTGCATAAACTGCCTTCGAGTCCATTCATTCATTTAAAGAACCTCTGAAAAGGTTGCATGATTCTATTATCTCCTCAAACTATTGCGGAAAAAATGATCAGCCGGTCGAAAAATTCAGCTTAACCTAATCCGATTGGGCCAGTCGGCTTAAATGCCCAAGATGAGCTTGGCGGAAGTGAAATAGATGACCAGACCGGTCATGTCGACAATGGTCGTCAAAGCCGG
>JAPDPN010000071.1:0-5287 GCA_034506455.1 Candidatus Zhuqueibacterota bacterium
TCCTCGACAAATGCATCGAGAAAACCGACTTGGCGGACCATTTCCTGCAGCGCCGCCAAGGCAACGTCGGGATAATCCGAGGCGTGCGAAAGCCGTCGCGCCAGTTCAGGATCAGAGTATTTATAGTCGGGCAGGTACATGTCGGCGATGCCGTCGAGCAGGCGCAGCGAATCGATCCGGCAGTAGCCCGAGGTGTTGTAAAGAATCGGAATTTCGACGCCGCGGCGGCGCAGTTCATCGACCACGGCCAGCGTGTGGGGCAGAAAATGGTCGGGCGTGACAAAGTTGACGTTGTGAACGCCGCGCCGGCTGAGAGCTTGCAAACGATCCGCCGTTTGAGAAACGCTCAGCACTTCTCCCAAATGCTCGCACGAAATTTGGTAATTTTGACAGAACGTACAGCGCAGGGTGCAGCCGGTAAAAAAGACCGTGCCCGAGCCGTGGGTGCCTGAAATCGGCGGTTCTTCGCCGAAATGCGCCTCGATGGCGGCGATGCGCAGGTCTGCGCTCTCGCCGCAGACGCCGAGCCTGCCGGCCGTTCGGTCGACGCCGCACTGCCGCGGACAAAGACGACAATCGCGATACAACTCGAACCAACGTTCCGATTGCAGCATAAGCATTGAATCCTTATTGAATTCTAATTTACAAATCCTCCAGCTTTTCCGCAACCCGAACTCGGCTTGACTTTATGGGCTCGACCGCATTAAATTGTTTCGGAAAAGTTACGGAGGAGCTTTTGCAACCGGAAAAAGTTCTCGTCAGCTATAAAGCTGCCGGCGGAGTCGTGGTTCACAACGATTACTATTTAATTCTCTTTCGCCCCAAAAAGGGTGAATATCGTCTGCCCAAAGGGCACATCGAAGAGGGCGAGTCGCCGCAGGAAACGGCGTTGCGGGAAGTGGCGGAAGAAACCGGCTGTCCGGTGGAAATTCTTGCCGATTTGGGGGAAATGCCGGTGGAGTTCGATTGGGGCAATCGGCATTACTCTCGCCAAGAACACTATTTTCTGATGAAGCTGAAAGACGGTCAAGTCTGCGGTGCGGCCGAGGCGCAATTCGAGCCGATGTGGCTGCCGTACGACGAAGCGCACGAACGGTTGACGTTCCCCGCCGAAAAAGAGTGGCTGCGCCGAGCGCGGAGCGCTTTACAGGCGCTTTGATCGCTTCGCTTTTACGGTTTCTGCAAAACGACCGCCTGGGGCGCGATTTGCCGCAGGAGCTGCATGCCCGGCGCCGCATCCTTCAAACCGCCCAAGCCGTCATGCCCGGTCCATGTCCAGGCCAGACAGCCGAGGTAACCGTTTTCGAACGCAACGCGATAGGCGTCTGCGGGCGAGAAGTACGCCGCCAACCGACCGCCTTGATCCTTTCCCGCCAAACCCTTGGCCGGAAATTCGCCGATCAGGACCGGCTTGTCCAGTTGCCAATAAGCGGCCGGATGATGAAAAGGGGAGTAGGCTTCGTTGTACCAGCGGGGATAATAGTGCACCTGGTAAAAGTCGAGCACACCCAGGGAATCGCCGCCGGCGGCAATCAGCGCCGCATCGCTGTACCAATTTTCAAACTCCGGGCGACCGCTGACCACCTGCACGTTCCAGCAGCCGGTGGTGACCAACGCGAGCGGATCGGCGCGATGAACGGCGCCGGCGAGCAGATTGTGAAACTGCTGCACCGTCCGTATCGAGACCCGCTCCGCCGACCAGCCGTGTTGCGGCGTCATGCCTTCGGGTTCGTTGCAGATCTCCCAGGCAAGCAGCGCCGGATGCCCGGCCGCCGCTTTTACCATTGGTATCAAAGCATGCTCGATGTAGGCCTGCGTGCAGATGCGATCCTCGAGCAGACGTCGGTTGCGGCCAAGATCCACGCCCTGTTGCTTTTGCAGCATGTCGAACGACCACAAAACCGGAAGCAGCATCAGCCCGCGCTCATAGGCCAAATCGAGCGCCCGCAGCAGGTTAGGGATCTCCTGCGGCTGCAGGCCGCTGACCACGCCGTCTGCAAACGCGGGACTCGCCGAACCGTTGACGTGCAGCCACCAGCGCACCGTATTGCCGCCCGCGGCGGCGATCTCGTCCAACGCCAGGGTAAAACGCGCCTCGTCGAAATCGATCAGATCCCTGCCGAAGCGGATCCACGCCAGATTCATGCCGGAGGCAAAAATTTTTTGCCCGCTGCGCAGGGGAATGCCTTCGAATCCCGCAGCAGGCAAGGTCAACAACAGCAGCAAAAACAGCATCAATTTTTTCCGGCTCATCGATTTCCCTCTATTCAATGACGACGCCGCTCAGATCCTGCGCCGGTTTCGGGTAACTCATCTGCAGGCCTTCCAGGCTTTCGACCAAAATCGTCGAAATGACCAGGTTGCGCAGCCATTTCTTATCGGACGGCACGATGTACCACGGCGCCCAAGAGGTGCTGGTTTTGCTCAGTACATCCTCATAAGCGCGCATATAATCGGGCCAGAGCTTGCGCTCGTCCAGATCGCCGATGTTGAATTTCCACTGTTTTTCCGGCTTTTCGAGCCGCTCCTCCAGCCGCTTTTTCTGCTCCTCGGGACTGATGTGCAGAAAAAACTTTAGAATCGTCGTGCCTTCCTCGGCCAGCAGGCGTTCAAAGTGATTGATCTGCTCGAACCGGCGCTTCCACACCTTTTCCGGCACCAGATTGTGAACGCGAACGACCAACACGTCTTCGTAATGGCTGCGGTTAAAGATGACGATCTCGCCGGCAGCCGGCGTCTGCTTGTGGACCCGCCACAAATAATCGTGCGCCAGCTCTTCCGGCGTCGGCCGTTTGAACGCCGCCACGCGCACGCCCTGCGGATTGACGCCGTCGAACACATGGCGGATGACGCCGTCCTTGCCGCTGGTGTCCATGCCCTGCAGCACCACCAGTACCTTATGCTTGCCTTCGGCAAAGAGCAGCTCCTGCAGCGCCTCGAGCCGGTCGTTCAATTTGTCGATTTTTTTTTGCGCCTCTTTTTTGTCGAGGCCCAACCCGCGGTCGTCGGCCGGGTCCCATTGACTCAAATCGACGCGCGTATTCGGCGGAACGAGAAAAGGGTTCATGGTCGCACTCCTTTGCAATATATTAATCCGCAGATTCTAAATAGGCTTTCAGCAGGGATTTAAACAATGGACCGTGATTGGGCACTTTGAGATGGAGCAGCTCGTGTACAATCACCTCGCGGCGAAACTCGGCCGGTTGATGCAAAAGATCGGAGTCAAAGGTCAGGCGGCCCTGCGACGAGCAGCTCGCCCACTTGCGCTTCATCGCGCGGATGCGGATCTCGCGCACGGCCACGCCGATGCGCTGCGCCCAGGCCGCCACCTCGGCGCGAAAAAGGTCCTGCGGCACGGCCCGCTCCAACGGCTGCCATTCAGGGGCGCATTTTTTCACTCGGCAGCCCTCCGCAGCAGGTTCAGGATTCCATCCGCCCACGCAACCACCTCGGTTATGCCGATGTCAATCAAAGATTTGTAGAGGCGGCTGCGGAGATCGCCTTCCTGTTTGCGGTTGGTCATCCAATGGGGAAATCCCGCAAAAGCGGTTTCCATAGTCTGCGCGACCTGCAGCGCCTGTTTTGGATCGACTTTATGGGTGCGCAGCCACCACTCAACGGCAAAAGCCGGGGGTGAAAGAGGACTGGCGCTTCGCTCCTCATGGGCGCTGCGGAGTTGCCGCAACAGTTCATCCAGGGCTTGCAGCGCTTCCTGTGCTTCGATTTGCCGCTCCTCGAAGCGGCGGCGGATTTCTTCGGCGCGCTCGCCGATGGAAAACAGATAGGGCGCCTCGCGGCCCCGTTCTTCCACCAAGCGGTGCAGTTCCTTGAGCAGGTTAAAGACCTTGACCGTCTCGGGCTTTTCCTCGCGGACCAGCGCCAAAAGGGCATCGGGTCCGAGCTCATAGGTCGCCTGCGGCTCCCGCACGGCGCCGGCGCGGCTGTGTTGCTGCACGATTTCCGCCGTTTTACGCAGGAAGGATTTATCTACCGGTACGTGGGGCTCATAGGCGGCGCGTAACAGGCGGTACATCTCCAGCAGACGTTGATAATCTTCCAGATACGGCCGCAGGAACGGATCAGGCGAGAGTATTTCGTAAAGTTCTTCCAGCTCGCGAAAAAAGCGGTAAAAAGCCTCGCGCGGCTCTTTGTCGCGAAAACGTTCCAGCACGGCCTCGGCGAGTTTATCGTTCTTCAGCATAGAAAAGGCCGAGTCATCAGCCCCATAGTTCACAGAGGCTTTCTTCGTACCCTTCTTGTGCTCTGTGGTGAGATACTTGGCGCGGCCTTGCGCCATGAGCGTCACAAAACGCTCTCGAAGTGCTTCGATACCATGGACCACACCGCTCACGTCCTTGGAATCAAAAGCCAAGGCGCGCTCCAGATTCTCGAATACACCGACAAAGTCCAGGATCAGGCCGGTGGTCTTGCGCTGCCCGTCCTGGCTCTCGTAGGGCCGATTGACGCGTGCAATGGCCTGCAGCAGCACGTGGTCGCGCATGGGCTTATCCAGGTACATGCAGTAAAGGATGGGCGCATCGTAGCCGGTGAGCAGTTTTTCGGTGACGATGAAAATCTGCGGGTCTTGGCCGGGCTTTTTAAAAGCCTTGCGCAGCTCTTTTTCCCTTTCCTCGCTCAGATGATGACGCTTGAGGTGCGGCGGATCGTTGTGGCCGGCGCTGATGACCACGGCGCTCCATTCCGCCGGCAGGTAACGGTCGAGCGCCTCCTTGTAAAAGGCGCAGGCCTCGCGGTCGACGGCAACCAGAAAGGCTTTGTAGCCCATCGGTTGAACGAATTGCCGGAAATGATCTGCCGCATAGCGCGCCACTTTATCCACCCGTTCGCGGTTCTTGAGCATGTTGGTCAGGGTGACGGCGCGGTCGAGGACGCGGTTCAGTTCCTCCACTTCGGACACGCCTTCCAGTTCGGCGGCGGCCCAAAATTCTTTCTCCATCGCCTCGCGGTCGGCAATGAGGTCATTGGGGGCAAGCTGATAGTGCAGCGGGACGGTCGTGCCGTCCTGAATGGATTCGCGGATGGAATATTTGTCCAGGTAGGGGCGACCTGCATGCTCACCCCCCTCATCGCCTCCGAAGGTCTTGAAGGTGCCTTTGCCGTGCGCCGTGCGGTCAATGGGCGTGCCGGTAAAGCCGATATAGACGGCGTTGGGCAGAGCGCCCATCAGATAGTTGCCGAGATCGCCGCCGGTGGTGCGGTGCGCCTCGTCCACCAGCACAAAGACGTTGCTCCGCGTGCACAGATTCGCCGGCATGTCGTCGAATTT
>JAPDPN010000071.1:5387-16084 GCA_034506455.1 Candidatus Zhuqueibacterota bacterium
AGACGGCGTTGGGCAGAGCGCCCATCAGATAGTTGCCGAGATCGCCGCCGGTGGTGCGGTGCGCCTCGTCCACCAGCACAAAGACGTTGCTCCGCGTGCACAGATTCGCCGGCATGTCGTCGAATTTATGAATCATCGAAACAATCAGACCGCGCGTGTCCTGGCGCAAAAGGTCGCGCAACCGGCGCTTCGAGTTTGCCGAGTGCACGTGACCGAATCCGACCGCCTCCAGGTTTTGGAAGAGCTGCTGTTCCAGTTCGTTGCGGTCGACAATGAGCAGGACGGTTGGGTTCTGAAATTCGGGCATCTCGATCAGGCGCCGGGCAATGGTGAGCATGGTGTAGGTTTTGCCGGAGCCCTGCGTGTGCCAGATGAGGCCGCGCCGGGGCGGAACGGTCTTGAGCGCGACGCGTCGGGGCGCAGGGGGTTGTGCCCCCATGGCTTCTCGGGCGCGGGCCAGGACGCGTTCGACGGCGCGCATTTGATGCGGACGCAGCACGATCTTGGTCAATTCACCGTCCTTGCGCGCGAACAGAATGTAATCCGTCAGCATGCGCAGCACGCGCCGCGGCGCGAGGAACGATTTCACCAGGGTTTCAAAGTCAGCTTGCTGTGAGGGCGTTGAGCCCTGCGCCCCTGCTTCTTCCCGCCAATTAAAAATCGCCTTGCGCGTCAGCGTCCATGTGGCACCGTAAAAGAATTGAATGAGATGGGTGAGGGCAAAAAGCTGCGCCTGCGCCAACAGTTCGGGCGCCTCCGCATGGTAGCGGCGGATTTGGTCAAAGGCTTCGGCGATGCCTTCCAAGCGCACAGCGGCCTTGGTTTCCGCAATGAGCGCCGGTATGCCGTTGACAAAAAAGACGACGTCGGCGCGGATGCGGCGCGGCCCGCTTTGAAAAGTAAACTCGTCGGTGACGTAAAGGCGGTTGTTTTCGGGACGCTCCGGATCGAGCAGGCGCAGGTTGCGTTCGCGACGCTCGGCTTCGACAAAGACGGTCTTGAGCCCTTTGAGGTATTCCCACGCTTCGCGGTTACCTTCGATGTCGGGCCGCACGGAAAGCAGGCGGCGGACGACTTGCTCAGCTTTGGTCGCGCCGGTCACCACCCCCGGGTTGAGACGCTGCAGCTGCTCCGCCAGCACCGCGTGCAGGAAGGGCTTGTCCTCGCCCCCGCGCAGGCGCAGGGCCTCGTCGGGCGGCAGGTAGGTCCAGCCGGCCTCTCGAGCATAACGGATGAGCGGATTCTGGACGGTATGGCGTTCGGAGGCGAGGGTCATGCCGCATCTCCCGTAGCATGGTGACGGTCGTCGTCCTGGAACATTTCCCAAATCTCGCGCGCCAACGGATCGCTGCCGATACGTTGATCGTTTTCGCGGTCCAAATGCCAGCGCAGGGGATTTTCCTGAATGTAACAGCGGATGGCGTTCAGGGCGCGTTCGTCCCGGATGATGTGTTCGTAGTAATTGCGTTGCCAGATGGGTGCGCCGGGGGTACCGCGCCATGCGTTGATGCGTTGGGTGGCCGCGGATTTGAACGATCGGACGACGGTGGGAATGGAACCGGGAACGGGTTTGCCGAATTGTTCCGTGTGCGGCGGCGCGGCGGCGGGTAGGGGCGCGGCATGCCGCGCCCCTACGTCGTCGCCGTTGTCATCGTCGTCCATAATCCACAACACCCCATGGACGTGATTGGGCATGATCACGAACGCATCCAATTTGACGTGGGGAAAATGCGCGGGGATGTCGCGCCAACATTGCGCGGCGATGCGTCCGGCATCGTTCAACCGCATGGTCCCATCCGCCACCGCACCGAACACGTGCGCCCGTTCATGCGTGCAGATGGTGATGAAATACGCCCCCGGTTGGGTATAATCGTACCCTTTCAACCGGATGGAACGGCGATGATGGCGGGTCGGATCGTAAGGCGTCATGGCACGCCCTCCTCAACGATGTGCACCCTCCTCCGCCCGGTCATCAACTCGTGCAATAGGGTCTTGAACAGCTCGCCCAGCGCGCGGGCATACGCCTCCTCCGCCGCGATGCGCCGATCCACCGCCTGCAGGATGCGCGCAATCTCGCGCTGCTCGGGGAGAGGGGGGAGGGGGATGACAAGGTTTTCCAGAATTGGGATGTTGATACCCTGTTTTAGCCGACCTCCCTTGTTGCTGTTGATTTGAGCCCAATATGCTTCCGTGTCTGTGAAGTACGATAGATAGTCCGATAAGAGACCTTTTTCGGGTGCGACCCGAAGGCGGATTAGGTATGACGCAAAAATCGCTGGCGGACATTCGGCAACGAGAAAGGTCTTGCCTGTAGTAGCCCCTATTCGAGCCACCAGTATATCGCCGGACTTCAAAAGATAGTGCTCAATTTGGGATTGGGCAACTTGGCAGAAAGGAACTGAAGGCCAAAATACCTTGCCGTCCTGGATGTCCGTAATACGTAAGAATTTTGGTCCTACGGGGGCATTTGATGCGCTAGCAGTATAACCATATTGAGGCCTTTCCGCCACCTCCCCCAACCTCACCACCTGCCAATGCTCCGGGATGGGGCCGATTTCGGTGTCTTTGAGGTTCACCACGGAGCGCACAGAGTTCACAGAGATTTTCTCCGTGTTCTCCGTGTTCTCTGTGGTGAATCCCCTCGGCCCGTAGGTGAACAGATGCCGCATCAGGCTTTTCTTCAGCTCGCGCAGGGCGGCGACGACCCGCTCCGTAGCCTCCCTGGCCTCCTGCACCGTCCGCAGCACGTGCGCGATGGCTCGCTGCTCGGCCAGAGGGGGGAGGGGGATGGGGATATTCTCAAAGTTGGTTTTGTGTAAAATGGGAACTGTTGTCATTCGCGCTCGACTCTTAAGAAACTCGGTCTCCTGCATGAGCGCATATGCAAGAAACCAGTTATCGCAATTATGCGGAATTATTGCGTTGATTTGTTGATTTGTAACGGCGATGTCTGTTTCTATTACTCCAATCTTTCCGATGTAGCCAATGCAGCTTACCAAGACAGTTCCCCTCGGCAATGGTTTGGCTTGCTTGAGACCTTCTTGCGTTATGGATCGGGCTGCATAGTGAATTGAGCCACCCTCTAGGTCTACCGGCGTGATAAATGGTATGGCTCCATTCCAGTATTTAGATTCAGAAGTTGACGGAGTGCGACCTGTTACAACTTTACCCACCTCCCCCAACCTCACCACCCGCCACTCCTCGGGCAGGGGGCCGAGCTCGGTGTCTTTGAAATTCACCACAGAGGGCACAGAGATCACAGAGTACTTCATTTTTCTCCCTCCGTGCTCTCTGTGTTCTCTGTGGTGAACAACCCCCTCAACACCTCCCGCAGCGCGCGTTCGGCTTCGGCGCGCTCCTCTTCCGCCTCCTCCAGGCGCACCAGCGCCTCCTCCAGCGGCAGGGTCTCCTCCCGGCCGTTCGTGCTCACGTAGCGGCTGGGCGAGAGGTTGTAGTCGTTGCGGGCCGCCTCGTCCTTGGAGATGACGGCATGGATGGGCGCGGCATGTCGCGCCCCCACATCGCCCCATGCATGGTAAATCGCGGCGATGGCCTCGATGTGCTCCTCGGCCAGGTAATTCTTGGGCCGCCCCTTGGCAAACTGCCGGCCGGCATTGATGAGCAGAATCTCCCCCGGGCGGCGCTTGCGGCGGTTGATGACGATGATCACGCCCGGCGCGGTGGTGTTGTAGAAGAGGTTTTCAGGCAAGAGAATCACGGCCTCGATCAGGTCCGCTTCCACGAAGGCCTTGCGGATGTCGCGCTCGCGGTTGGAGCCCTGGTTGCCGCTGCCGCGGCTGACCGCGCCGGTATCCAGCACTACCGCCATGCGCCCGCGCTCGTTGAGCGAGGCGAGCATATGCTGCAGCCAGCCCCAGTCGGCGGAAGAGGAGGGCGGTACGCCGTAATGAAAGCGCTCGAACGGATCGTTTTCGTACAGTTCCTGATCGAACTTTTGATTCCACATCGGATTGGCGGTCACCAGATCAAAGGTCTGCAGGCGGCCGGCGCTGTCCTTGAATGCCGGCTGGCGCATGGTGTCGCCGATGCGGATGTCGGCCTCGATGTCGTGGATGACGGCGTTCATGCGCGCCATGGCAAAGGTGGCGGGATTGATCTCCTGGCCGAAGACGCGCAATGGAGCGATGGCGGTAGGGAGTCTATCCATCACAGAGGGCACAGAGGACACAGAGAGTCTTTTATTTTTCTCTGTGCTCTCCGTGTTCTCCGCGGTTCCCAACCTCTCCACCAGCCGCAGGTGGCACTTGATGAGCAGTCCGCCTGAGCCGCAGGCCGGGTCATAGACGGTCATCCCGGGCTCCGGATCCAACAGGCGCGCCATGAGCACGCCGACCTCACGCGGAGTATAGAACTCCCCGGCGCTCTGTCCCTGGCCTTCGGCGAACTTGCGCAGCAGGTACTCGTAGGCGCGGCCCAGGATGTCCGGCTCCACGTCGCTCAATCCCAGCCGGTGACGGGAGAGCACCTCGATCAGCGCCCGCAGGTGGTCATCGGAGATGATGCGCTGGCCGGCGGCCGTGGCATTGAAATCGACCATATCGATCACCCCGACCAGGCGCGGGTTCTCGCGCGCCACGGCGCGCACCGCGTCGGTGAGGTATTGGCCGATGTCGGCCGTGGTTTGGCGAACGGCCTCCCAGCGGGCGTTATCGGGAATGTAAAAGCGCACCAGGGTGACCGATCCGCGCGCCCGCTCCTGCTCGATCAGAGAGCGGGCGGTCTTTTCGCTGCCGAACTGGGCGCTCAGTCGGGCGATTTCGTCATCGAACACGTCCGAGAGGCGCTTGAGAAAGACCAGCGGCAGTATGAAATCTTTGAACTTGGGCGCGTCCACCGGCCCGCGGATGGCGCAGGCGGCGTCCCACAGCCAGGATTCGAGGGTTTGAATGTCCATAAGCCTTTTCGTTTCCTTTTCAGCCGTGCGAATATTGGTGTTAGCCGAAATAATCGTTTGATGGTTTTGCACGTCGCCGATCTACAGCCAGCGTTCGTTGTCGGTGCCCAAACAGGTGATAGGGGCAAAAGGCGGCGGCAGGGTTTTAGTCGTGCTTTATAGATCAGCATTGCGGTTTCGATCGCTTTTCAGCCGCACAACCGTCCTTCCCCAGCCGCCCTGGTCCGGCGGGGCGTCGTAAAACTCGGCCACCGCCGCATGAGCCTTGAGCTGCTGATGGGTCAGGTATTTCAGCCGACTCTTCCCCTTGCCGTGGATGATCTGCACCGTCGTCAGCCCCAGCTCGACGGCGTGGTCGATAAAGTCGACGATCATCTGCGGGATGATGTCGATCGGCGCGCCGTGCAGGTCGAGCAGGTCGGTGACCACGACGTATTCGGGCAGCGACTCCTCGGGCTCGTCAGCGGATGACGCCGAGGCGTTTTCCGACGGCTGCAAACGCCGCCAAAGCTTTGTCCAAATCTTCCCGCTCATGCGCCGCAGAAATCTGTACACGAATGCGCGCCTGACCGCGCGGCACCACCGGATAGCTGAAGCCGATAACATAGATGCCCTCCTTCAGCAGCTCGTCCGCCATGCGGTGCGCCGGCTTTTCGTCGTAGAGCATCACCGGCGTGATCGGGTGAACGCCGGGTTTGATGTCGAACCCGAGAGCGGTCATCTGCTGCCGAAAATAGGCGGTATTGGCTTCCAGCTTGTCGCGCAGCTCGGTGGTCTGCGACAGCAGGTCGAGCACGGCGAGGGTGGCGCCGACGACGGCGGGCGCCAGGGTGTTGGAAAAGAGATACGGCCGGCTCTTTTGCCGCAGCCAGTCGATGATCTCGCGGTGACCGGCGGTGCAGCCGCCCGACGCTCCGCCGAGCGCCTTGCCGAAGGTGGTGGTGATCAGATCGATGCGGCCGGTGACGCCGTGATACTCGGCGGTGCCGCGTCCGGTCGGGCCGATAAAACCGGTGGCGTGGCTGTCGTCGACCAGAACCAGGGCATCGTATTTTTCCGCCAGGTCGCAGATCGTCGGCAGATCGGCAATGTCGCCGTCCATGGAAAAGACGCCGTCGGTGGCGATCAGTCGGTACTTGGCCGACTGCGCTTCTTTGAGTTTGGCCTCCAGGTCGTTCATGTCGGCATGCTGATAGATGAGGCGGACGGCTTTTGTGAGGCGGATGCCGTCGATCAGCGAGGCGTGGTTGAGGGCGTCGGTGATGATCGCGCACTCTGAATCCATCAGCGGCTCAAAGACGCCGCCGTTGGCGTCAAAGCAGGCGGCGTAGAGGATGGCGTCGTCGGCGCCCAAAAAAGCGCTGATCTTTTGCTCGAGCCGTTTATGGATCTCCTGGGTGCCGCAGATAAAGCGCACCGAGGAAAGGCCGTAGCCCCATTCGTCGAGGGTGCGGTGCGCCGCTTCGATTACCTTGGGATGCGAGGAGAGTCCGAGGTAATTGTTGGCGCAGAAATTGAGCACCTCTCGGCCCTGGACGGTGATGCGCACGCCCTGGGGACTGCCGATAACGCGCTCGGACTTGAAGAGGCCCGCCTCGCGAAGCTCCTGCAGCCGGCTGCGCAGATCGTTGCGAAAAGTCGAGTTGAACATAGTCGTTTCTCCATTAGAGAAAAAATTCGAAACCTTTTAGCCGCGGAGGCGCGGAGGACACGAAGAGGGAAAAGGATTTATCTCCGTGCTCTCTGTATCTCCGTGGCGAAATTATTAAAACCCTCCGTGCTCTCTGTGTCTCCGTGGCTGATCTTTTTTTGAATTGCCACAGAGGCACGGAGGACACGGAGATAGAAAAATATATGCTCCGTGCTCTCTGTGTCTCCGTGGCAAAATTATTAAAACCCTCCGTGCTCTCTGTGTCTCCGCGGCAATTATATTCGCCACAGAGGCACGGAGGACACGGAGATAGAAAAATATATGCTCCGTGCTCTCTGTGTCTCCGTGGCAAAATTATTAAAACCCTCCGTGCTCTCTGTGTCTCCGCGGCTGATATTTTTTTGAATTGCCGCGGAGGCGCGGAGGACACGGAGAGGGAAAAGGATTTATCTCCGTGCTCTCTGTGTCTCCGTGGCGAAATTATTAAAACCTTCCGTGCTCTCTGTGTCTCCGTGGCTGATCTTTTTTTGAATTGCCACAGAGGCACGGAGGACACGGAGATAGAAAAATATATGCTCCGTGCTCTCTGTGTCTCCGTGGCGAAATTATTAAAACCCTCCGTGCTCTCTGTGTCTCCGTGGCAAAATTATTAAATCTTACTGTGCTCTCTGTATCTCCGTGGCTAGGTCCTGTAAAACCTCAATCCAATTCCAGCACCACCTTGCCGCAGTTGCCGCTGAGCATGGCGTCAAAGCCTTTCTGAAACTCTTCAAAGCGGAAGCGATGGGTGAGCACGGGCGAAATGTCGAGGCCGCTCTGCAGCATGGTCTGCATCTTGTACCAGGTTTCAAAGATCTCGCGGCCGTAGATGCCTTTGATGGTCAGCCCTTTAAAGATCACCTGATCCCAGTTGACCTGTGCTGAATTGGGCAGGATGCCGAGCAGGGCGATTCTGCCGCCGTGGTACATGTTTTCGAGCATGGACTCGAACGCGTCGCGGTTGCCGGACATCTCGAGGCCGATGTCGAATCCGATCATGCCGAGCTCTTTGCGGCACTCTTCGATGGAGGTGCGGTTCACGTTGATGGCGCGGGTAGCGCCCATGCGCCGCGCCAGCTCGAGGCGGTAGTCGTTGATGTCGGTGATGACGATGTTGCGCGCGCCGACATGGCGGCAGATGGCCGTCGCCATGATGCCGATGGGACCGGCGCCGGTAATCAGCACATCCTCGCCGACCAGATCGAAGGAGAGTGCGGCGTGGGTGGCGTTGCCGTAGGGATCGAAAAAGGCGGCGATCTCGGACGGCACCGAGGGATGGACGTGCCAGGCGTTGGCCGCCGGCAGGGAGAGATACTCGGCAAAGCAGCCGTCGCGGTTGACGCCGATGCCGATCGCGTTGGTGCACAGGTGACGGCGACCGGCGCGGCAGCTGCGGCAGACGCCGCAGACAATGTGTCCCTCGCCCGACACGCGCTCGCCGATCTGGTAGCCGCTCACGTCCCTGCCCATGTCGACAATTTCGCCGACGAACTCGTGGCCGAGGATCTGCGGCACCTTGATCGTCCGCTGCGCCCAGGCGTCCCACTTGTAAATATGCAGATCCGTGCCGCAGATGGCGGTTTTGGTGATTTTGACCAGCAGGTCGTTGTTGCCGATCTTGGGAATCGGCACCTCTTCCAGCCACAACCCTTCGCGCGCTTCTTTTTTGACCAAAGCCTTCATCGTTTTCATAACATCCTCACCTTGCGAAAAGACGTATTTTTCTCAAATGGCAATACGGCGACGACCGTCTGCTCTTGTCTGTAATCATTCTGTTCGATTATTAAAGCGGGTAATCTGGGGGCGATATGGAGAGGAAGGGGCTGCCGAATTATATCAGCGGACAAAGGCGTCGGCGCGAGCGTCCGCCGCCGTAGAGCCGACAAGCGCATGGATCGCCTTTCACTTTGCTTTTGGGGCGCGCCAATATAGTCAGGCGATTTATCTTTGTCAAGCTGTTTGCAGGAAAAATCTTGTAAATCGGGCTGAAAAAAACTATATTAACGCCATAAACAAAGTTTAGTCGGCCAAACCTGGAGCGGCGCATGGAAAAACAGTATGATGTAACGACGCAGGAATACATCGAGGTGATCTATCAGCTCGAAAAGGAGAATCGCGTGGCGCGGGTGACCGAGATCGCCGAACGGCGCGGCGTGACCAAGTCGAGCGTGTCCCTCGTCATGCAGCAGCTGCAGCAAAAGAACCTTGTCGACCGCAAGTTGTACGGTCACATTACCTTGACCGCGGGCGGACGGCGCTTGGGCGCCAAGCTGATGAAGCGTCACGAGGTTCTTGCGCGCTTTTTGCAGGATGTGGTCGGCGTCTCGCCGCAGACCGCGGAACAGGACGCCTGCATTCTCGAACACGTGATCAGCAACGAGTCTTTAAACGCCATGCGTCGACTGCTGGAAGGGGTCAAAGGATCGCCCGAAGCCGAAGGACTGCTGGCTGCCTGGCGGGAAATGGGTGACAGAGCATCGCGTATGCGGGAGGCTAAATCTGCAAAAGAAAGGCGGGACGAATGACTCTTGATAAATTTAAAACCGAACAAAAGCTGCGCATTGTGCGCATTTCCGGCGGCCACGGAACGCGCCAACGGCTGTACCAGCTGGGACTTTTTGAGGGAACGGCCATCATCGTCAAGCAGAACTCGCGGCTGGGCGGGCCGCTGCTCATCGAATGCAACGGTTCGCGCATCGCTCTCGGCAGAGGCATGGCGCAGAAAATCGACGTCGAAGAGATCGAGAGCGATGTCATCCCGCTCGAAAAATAGAGTTCTCGATGCCCGGCATCCGCACCCGGTCATCGTGCTTGTCGGCCAGCCGAACTGCGGCAAAAGCACCATTTTCAACCATGTCGCCGGTTATCGGTCTGTTACCACCAATTTCCCCGGCGTCACCGTCGAATACCTGCGTTCGCACGTGGCCGTTTCAGGCCGCATCTGTAATCTGGTCGACCTGCCCGGAATCTATTCTCTGACGGCGCTCGATCCGGCTTCCGAAGAGACGAAAAAGTATCTCCTGGAACAAAGAGTCGATGTCATCATCAACGTCGTCGACGCTTCGGTGCTCAGCCGCAGCCTGGAACTGACGCTGCAGCTGCTCGAACTCGGCCGGCCCATGGTGCTGTGCCTGAACATGATGGACGAAGCCGAGCGCAAAGGCATCACCATCGACGTCGACAAGCTCGCGCAGCTGCTGGGGATTCCGGTCATTCCGGCCGTGGCAACGCTGGGGACAGGGCTGGACGAGCTGTTTGCCGCCGCGTTTGCGCAAATTCAAAGCCCCCGATCGGCTCATTTGCAGAAGCTCAGCCGTCACGTGGAGAACAAAGTCGAAGAGCTGGTCGTCAAATCGGCCGACCATTTTTCCGCCGCCCCCAGCTCGCGGCTGGTGGTCATCAAGCAGCTTGAAGACGATCCTTATTTTACGCAGAAATATCCGGCCGATGCCGGCTGGCGCAGCCGGCTGGCGCAGGCGCGGCAGGAATTGGGAGAAGAGCACGGCGAAACCTCGGCGGCGGTGATCGCAATGGAGCGGCACCACTGGGCGATGAAGGTCTTTGAACAGGCGGCCCAGGTGAGGCCCCGCCGCCGCACCTGGCTGGATCGCCTCGACGACCTGACCACCCACCCGGTGATCGGCTACGGTTTGATGACTCTTTTGCTGTTCGCCTTTTTCGTTGCCGTCTTTCGCCTCGGGGCTTGGGTCGAAGGGCCGCTGCTGGGATTCCTGGCAAAGTTTTCGCAAACGGTCATCGCCTGGAGCGGCCTAAGCAGGGCTGCCGAAACGATCGCTGCCGGCGCTCTCCAGGGATTCACCGGCGGCGTCGCCGTCGTGCTGCCCTATCTCTTTCCCTTTTTGCTGGCCATGGCGTTCATCGAAGACATCGGCTATTTGCCGCGCATCGCCTTTCTCATGGACGGGCTAATGCACCGAATGGGCCTGCACGGCACGGCCGTGGTTCCGACGATCCTCGGCTACGGCTGCAGCGTGCCGGCGGTGATGGCCACCCGAATCCTTCCTTCGGCGCGCGACCGTTTTATCGCCGCCGTCATCGCCGTTCTCGTGCCCTGCTCGGCGCGCATGGTGG